>DATELS010000215.1:0-7319 GCA_035276365.1 Thermoanaerobaculia bacterium | reverse complement strand
GGCGCGCGCATACTGCCCCGTCTCGTAGTTCGCGACGGCGATGTAGTAGTGATACGGCTCCTCGCCGCGGCGCAGCGCGCCGATCTTCGTGAACGCCGCGAGCGCGCCGGCGAAGTCGCGCGCGCGGTACAGACCTTCGGCGACGCGGATCAAGGTCTCGCGTGCGACGCCGGGCGCGTCGAGGACCGAGCGATACACGCGACGCGCCTCCGCGAGCTGCGCGGTCGTCAGCGCGCGCTCGCCCGCGGCGAGACGCGTGGTGATGTCCTGCGCGGTGAGCGGCTTCGGAGTCGCAGGCGCGGGAGCGCTGGTCTGCGGCTGCGGAGTCGGTGTGGGAGCCGGCGGCACGATCGGCTTCGAAGGTGCGGGCTTGGTTGTTGACGCGATCTGCGGTGCAGTCTGCGCCGGCTTCTCGACTGGCTTCTCTGCAGGCTTTTCAACCGGCGGCTTCTCGACCGGCTTCTCCGTGATCGTCGTCGTCGGCGCGGGATTCGTCGCCGGCTTCTCGACGATCACCGGCGGCGCCTGCTGCTGCGGTTGCGTCGGCGTTTGCGGTTTTGCCGGCGCCGGCTTCGGCGCGGGCGGCGTCGCCATCTGCTGCGCGGCCGGCCGGCGAAGGAACGCGGCATCGGACGCGCCGAGGAGCTTCGTCACCGCGGCATCGAAAGAGGTGGCGACCGTCGAAGGCAAAGACAGCGTTGCGAACTTGCGTTGAATCCGTTCCGCCGTGATCACGCGACGCGCGGCGTCGCGCGCCTTCGCCGCGTCGCCGAGCTTCTCGTACGCGAGCGTGAGATACACCTGCGCCGTTTGATACTGCTCGATCGAGTCGACGAAACCGAATGCCGCGAGCTTCAGATGATTCGTCGCGTCGGGATAGCGTCCGCCTTCATATGCCGAGATTCCGCGCTGCAGCAGGCTGAGGTAGAACTCGGACGGAGTTGCAGCGATCGCCGGGCTCACCGCGACGAGCAGCACCGCCAACACCGCCAGGACCCTCCCGAGTGAACTCATCATCGAACTGGACGCCCGCCACAACAGCGCTCCGCCGTATCAAATTCGCACAACTAAGGATACGCGGATTCGGACCGCTGGCGATTCTGCCACAGGTTCTGCCGTCCGGACGTGAGGAAATGCGGTAGGATTCGCCGCCGACCCGTGCCCAAGAACATCGTGATCGTCGGCGGCGGCCTCGCGGGACTCGCGGCGTCGATCTATCTCGCACGCGCCGGACGCACCGTCACCCTCTTCGAGAAGCGCCGCTTCCTCGGCGGACGCGCGGTCACCAATCTCCGCCACGGCTACCGCTTCAACCTCGGCGCCCACGCGTTCTATCGCGCCGGTGCGGGCGCCGCCGTGTATCGCGAGCTCGGCATTCCTGTTCGCGGTTTGCCCGCGAAGCCGAAGTCGATTGCGCTCCTCGGCGACAAAGAGTTGACGCTGCCGACGAACTGGTTCTCGATGCTCACGACGTCGCTCCTGTCGCTGCGAGGCAAGGCGAACCTCATGAGCGCGCTGTGGCACGTGCGCCGTCACGGCGGCACGCGCGCCGGCGCGATCACGCTGCGCGAGTGGATGGACGCGCATCTCACTGACGCGCGCGCACGCGAAGTGTTCGAGGCCATCGCGCGACTGGCGACGTACGCCGATCGCATCGCGGACTGCAGCGCGTCGCTCGTGCTCGCGCATCTGCGCGTTGCGCTGCGCGGCGTCATCTACGTCGATGAAGGCTGGCAGAAGATCGTCGACTCGCTGCACAGCGCCGCGATCTCGTCCGGCGTCAACTTCGTGTCGAGCTCGCGCATCGTCGGCGTGCAGCACGACGGCGAGGTGCGCGCGGTGGAGCTCGGCGGACTCGAAGTCGACGCCGATCGCATGGACACGCAGGCGCTCGCGTATCCGGAGCAGCGTCCGGAAGATGTCGATGGCGCGCGGTTGCCCGCGCAGACGGTGATTCTCGCCGTCGATCCCGCGACCGCCGCGGAGCTCGCGGGCGACGCGGGAAAGTCGTGGGTCGGCGCGCAGCCGGTGACCGCCGCGTGTCTCGACGTCGCACTCCGCTCGCTCCCGAATCCCAAGCGCCTCTTCGCCCTCGGCATCGACAAGCCGCTGTACTTCTCCGTGCACTCGGCGTTCGCGCAACTGACGCCGAAAGGCGGCGCGCTCATTCATCTCGTGAAGTACGGCGCGAGCAATCCGCGCACGGACGAGAGCGCGCTCGAGGCGCTGCTCGACGAGATGCAGCCCGGCTGGCGCGAGGTGCTCGTGCACCGGCGCTTCCTGCCGTCGATGACGGTCACGAACGCGCTGCCGACGCCGAATGCGCCGCGGCCGTCGCCGGTGACCAGCGTGCGCGGTCTGTACATCGCCGGCGATTGGGTCGGCGACGAAGGGTTGCTCTCCGACGCGTCGCTCGCGAGCGCGAAGGCGGCGGCGAAGGCGATCCTCGCGTCAGCCGAGTAGCGACGTCAGCGCGTCCGGGTGCACGTCCCAGCGGAAGAAGCCCGCGAGGCCGAAGAAGATCCCGAAGATCATGAACACGATCGCGACGACGAGCAGCCCGCGCTTCTGCGTCAGCGCGGTGATGCCGAAGAGCGCGATGCACACGGAGAGCGCGGCGTCGGACAGGTCGAACTGATCGTCGTGCGAGTTCAGCTCCTCGTACGCTTTCTGATGTCCCTCGGCCTGCGCCTTGATCTCGTTCTTCTCGACCTCGTAGCGCTTCACGTTCGCCTCGTACTTCGCGATGATCGCGTCGAGGTTGGTCGCGCCCGACGCCTTCTGCGCCTGCAGCATGGTCAGCGTCGCCTCGGCGAGATTCTGTTTCATGCTCTTCGATTGAAAGTACGACCAGGAGTTGACCATCAGCGCCTGTTCTTCCTGCATGGCCTGACCGAGGTTGCCGGCTTTGACGCCGCTGACCGCCATGAAGGTGGCGGTCAGCGCGACGAGGAGGGCGATGATCGAGTTCAGGCGCGACTCGCGCGCCTGCTCGATCGATTCGGAGATGGTTTCGGAGATGTCGCTCATGACGAGCGACGATTGTAAGCGGAGCGCCGGCGCCCCCGGCTACATCGAACGCACGCGAATGCCGCCGCCCGAGCTGCGCAGCACGAGCTTCGGTCCGCCGCCGCCGATGCGTCCCTGCAGCGAGTCGTCGTCCTGCATGCCCTGGATCGTGATGGGCACGTCCGAGTGCACACCGCCGCCGCTCGCTTTCGCATCGAGTTCGACGCCGATGCCGCTCGCGATGTTCACGGTGACGCCGCCGCCCGACGTCGAGAGACGCGAGTCACCCGCGGGCTGTTCGGAGATCGTCGCGGTGATCGAGCCGCCGGACGTCGACGCATCGACGCGACCCTTCGCGTCTTCGATGCGAATGCCGCCGCCCGAAGTGCGCGCGGTGACTTCGCCGCCGACGCGCGCGAGATGAATCGAGCCGCCCGACGTGCGCGCATCGACGCGCGAGGCCGTGTCGCCGATGTCGATCGAGCCGCCCGAGGTGTGCGCGACGACTTCGCCGCGCGCGCCGCCGACCGTGATCGAGCCGCCGGATGTGTTCAGCTTCGCGGTTCCGCTGATCGCGCCGGTCTTGATGCTGCCACCCGACGTGTTGGCCTCGACTTCGCCGCCGATGTCGTCCAGCGTGATCGAGCCGCCCGACGTCTTCACGTCGACGTTGTATTGGTCCGGGACGCGGATGTTCCACTGCACGCGGAACTCGCGGTCGCCGAACCAGCGGTTCCAGCGATCTTCGTAGTCGCTCGTGATGACGACGTCGTTGCCGTTCTGGCTGAAGTCGATCTTGTGCTCGGCGAGCATTTCGTCCGCGTTGCGGCCGCGTGCCTCGCGGACGACTTCGATCGCCACGCCCGTGCCGCCGGTGACGATCTTGACCGAGCCGACGCCGGCGTCGAGGTGCAAGGTGCCGCCGGACGCGACGTTGAAGCCTTTGCGGATCGTGTCTTCCGCGGCGAGCGCGGCCGAGGCCAGAGAGAGGGCGAGAGTGAGCATCGTAAGGCGGCGCAGCAGCATGTTTTCCTCCGTGCTCCTTCTTACGCCGCGTTCGGCCAAAAGTTTGAAGTACACTCCGCCGCCATGCCGATCGACGACGCACAGTTCAAGGCGGCCATGTCTCACTTCGCGAGCGGAGTCACCATCGTGACGACCGAGCACGCGGGAACCGCGTACGGGATGACCGTGGCGTCGTTCGCGTCGCTTTCGCTCCATCCGCCGCTCGTGCTCGTCTGCATCGAGAAGAACGTCAAGTCGCACGACGCCATCGCCGCCGCCGGCAAGTTCGGCGTGAGCATCCTGTCCGACGCACAGAAGGAAGTGTCGGGACGGTTCGCATCGAAGTCGGACGACAAATTCAACGGCGTTCCCATCCGTCAAGGCGGCCTCGGCGTTCCACTCATCGACGGCGCGATCTGCACGCTCGAATGCAACGTCTACGCGAAGCTTCCCGGCGGCGATCACACGATCTTCGTCGGCGAAGTCGCGGACGCGCAGATGTCCGATGGCGCGCCTCTTGTGTACTACCGCAGCGGATACCGGGAGCTCTCCTGAATTCCACTCAAGACATGCAAGAAATTTCCGAGACTCTCCGCGCCACGTTCCGGCGCGTCACGCGCCGTGAGAACCGGCGCACGAACATCCGGCCTGGCCGCCTCGAGCACATCCCGGGATTCGCGTCCGCGATCTTCGGCAACTCACGCGAGATCACCGTCTATCTGCCGCCGGGCTACGACGATCGCGACGATCGCCGCTATCCCGTGCTGTACATGCAGGACGGACAGAACGTCTTCGACGCGCATCGCGCGTTCATCCCCGGCCAGCATTGGCGGATGCAGGAGGCGGCCGACGCCGCGATCGGCAGCCGCACCGCGAGCCCGATGATCATCGTCGCAGTCGACAACGCGGGCGTCGGTCGCATCGACGAGTACACGCCGACGCGCGAGGAGAAACACAAGGGCGGCGGTCGCGCGAACGACTACGGTCGCATGCTGGTCGAGGAAGTGAAGCCGATGATCGACGGCCGCTTCCGCACGATCGCCGAGGACAACGCGATCGGCGGCTCGTCCCTCGGCGGACTGTTGTCGCTGCACCTCGTGCTCGCGCGTCGCGACGTCTTCTGGCGCGCGGCGGTGATGTCGCCCTCGGTGTGGTGGGGCGGACGCACGGTGCTGCAGACGGTGGAGTCGTTCGATGGTCCGCCGCCGCGGCTCTGGCTCGACATCGGCGGACGCGAGGGAAATCAGGCGCTGCAGGACGCGCGCACGCTGCGCAACGTCATCAACGCGAAGCATTGGCCGCCGGAGACGTTCCGTTACTACGAGGATCGTCGCGGTGATCACAGCGAGCGCGCGTGGGCGCGGCGCGTGCGCATGGCGCTGGAGTTTTTGTTTCCTCCGGCGTAGTTTTCCCTTCGATGCTCCGCGACACCCTCGGCCGTCCGATGCGCGACCTGCGCATCTCGGTGACGGACCGCTGCAACTTCCGCTGCACGTACTGCATGCCGAAGGAGGTGTTCGGCCGCGACTTCGCGTTTCTCGATCGCGACGAGCTGTTGACGTTCGAGGAGATCGCGCGGCTGACGCGCGTCTTCGTCGCGCACGGCGTGGAGAAGGTGCGCCTCACGGGCGGCGAGCCGATGCTGCGCCGCGATCTCGTGCACCTCGTCGAGCAGCTCGCGCCGATCGAAGGGCTGCGCGATCTCGCGCTGACGACGAATGGCTCGCTGCTGACGCGCGCGAATGCGCGCGCGCTGAAGGACGCGGGACTGCGTCGCGTGACGATCAGCCTCGACTCGCTCGATGACGCGGTGTTTCGCGCGATGAATGACGTGGCGTTTCCCGTCGCGCGCGTGCTCGATGCGATCGACTACGCGGCGGAGGCGGGACTGACGCCGGTGAAGATCGACGTCGTGGTGAAGCGCGGGATGAATGATCGCGACGTGGTCGCGCTCGCGCAACGCTTTCGCGGGACGGGACACATCGTCCGCTTCATCGAGTACATGGACGTCGGGAACGTGAACGGCTGGCGCATCGATGACGTGGTGTCGGGCCGCGAGATTCTCAAGACGCTGCAACGCGAGTGGCCGCTCGTGCCGATCGATGCGGCGTATTTCGGCGAAGTCGCGGAACGCTGGCGCTACGCGGACGGCGCGGGCGAGATCGGCATCATCACGTCGGTGACGCAGCCGTTCTGCGGAAGCTGCACGCGCGCACGCCTCGCCGCGAACGGCGAGTTGTATCTGTGCCTGTTCGCCGGCGAAGGCCACGATCTGCGCGCGCTGCTGCGCAGAGGCGCGAGCGATGACGAGATCTCCGCGCTGCTCGCGAAGGTGTGGCGCGCGCGCGACGACCGCTATTCCGAGGTGCGCGCGGACGCGACGCCGGGGTTGCGGAAGGTGGAGATGTCGCACATCGGCGGCTAGTCCGGTTTCCCTCCGTTGTACTTCTCCTTCGACGAGCTCGGCACTGTTGTCAGCTTCACCGCGTTCTCATTCGTCAGCGTGACGCGCGGGCCGAACGGCTGCACGCGGCCGGAGTAGACGCGCTCGCGCATCGCGCGTCCTTCCTTGATCTCCTGAATCTGGCTCTTCTTCATAGTTTGCTCATCCCTTCGACGAACAGGTTCTTACCGCCTTGCGACGGGTGACGCACTTTCGTGTGCGCGATGTTCATGCGTTGCAAAGAGAGTGACGCACTGTTGCCGATCGCGACGACTTTCTCGAAATCGAACAGACGCAGCAGCGACTCGATGAACGGTTGGCCGAGGAGAAGCTCGGCGGCGCTGGGGGCACGGTTGGAGTCGGGATTGTCCTCGTGGAACGGATGGAACGGGAACGCGTTCCAGAGCAGCGGCAGCGGCGCGATGTCGCGGATCGTGCCCCACACCATCGTCGCGCTGGCTTCGGTCGAGAGGCGTGCGCCGGGCGTCGCCTTGCGATAGCCGCGGTCGGCGCCGAGGAGGCGGCCGCTGCGCGTGTCGACACCGGAGAGCATGAGCGACTCGCTCACGAACGCGATGCCTGTCAGACGTCCGCCGCGATAACTCACGGCCTCGCCGATGAGCAGAATCCGCGGAGCGATCTCCGTCATCTGCTCGAGGTACAGGCGGAGATTGCGGCGACGGATGGCGTTGCCCTGCGCGTCGCCCGTGTCGCGCGAGAATTGATTGCACGCGCGCGCGGAGACCTCGACTTTGCTGAGCGACGCGACGAAGCGCTCGATCGCGCGCGACGTCACCAGCCGCCGCCTCCGCCGCCGCCGGAGCTCGAACTGCCGCCGCCACCGCCGCCGCTGTCCGAGGAG
>DATELS010000214.1:0-6641 GCA_035276365.1 Thermoanaerobaculia bacterium | reverse complement strand
CAAGCACGAGATGTATCAGAAGTACATCAAGCGCACGAGCAAGTTCCTCGCGCACAGCGAGCAGCCGGACATCAACGTCGGCGATCGCGTCGTGATCGAGGAGACCCGCCCGCTGTCGAAGCGCAAGCGGTGGAACGTGCGCGAAGTCCTCGAGAAAGCGAGCTAGCCATGATTCAGATGGGAACCATTCTTCAGGTTGCCGACAACACCGGCGCGAAGAAGATCGCCTGCATCCGCATGCGCGGCGGCTCGACCGCCGGCCAGTACGCCGGCGTCGGCGACGTGATCACCGCGTCGGTGAAGGAAGCGTCGCCGGACGGCACGGTCAAGAAGGGCGCGGTCGTCAAGGCCGTCATCGTGCGCACGGTCAAAGAGACCCGCCGCCGCGACGGCTCGTACATCAAGTTCGACGACAACGCGGCCGTTCTCATCAACGATGCGCGCGAGCCGGTCGGCACGCGCGTGTTCGGCCCCGTCGCCCGCGAGCTTCGTGAGCGCAAGTTCATGAAGATCATCTCGCTGGCCCCGGAAGTCATCTAAAGGAACGAAGCACATGTACGCAGGTACCAGCAAAAAGAAAGAGCAGCCGGTTGGCAAGCCGCACGTCCGCAAGGGGGACAACGTCGTCGTCCTCTCCGGCAAGGACCGCGGCAAGCAGGGCCGCGTCCTTCGCGTGATCGCGTCGAAGGGAACGGCCATCGTCGAGCGCGTGAACTTCACGAAGAAGCACGAGAAGGCGAATCCGGGAAAGAACGTGAAGGGCGGAATCCTCGAGCGCGAGTCGCCGATCAAGGTCGACAAGCTGCAGGTGATCTGCCCGAGCTGCAACGAGCCCGCGCGTCTCGGCTCGCACCGCAATGAAGAAGGCGAAGCGACCCGCTATTGCCGCAAGTGCAACGCGGATCTGACGAAGTGACGCAAAGCGTCATCCTGAGCTGAGCGAAGGATCAAAATCATCGACCCGGCTCGTACAACGCCGAGCCAACAGAGGACCCAAGATGGCAGCACGACTCAAAGAGCATTACCAGAACGAAGTCCGCAAGAAGCTCGCGGACGAGTTCCAGATCAAGAACCCGATGGCCCTTCCGAAGATCGAGAAGGTCGTCATCAACATGGGCATGGGCGAAGCCATTCAGAACGCCAAGATCCTCGACACCGCCGTCGACGAGCTGGCGACGATCAGCGGCCAGAAGCCGGTGGTCACGAAGGCCAAGAAGTCCATCGCCAGCTTCAAGCTTCGTGAAGGGCAGTCCATCGGCACGATGGTCACGCTTCGCGGCGACAAGATGTACGAGTTTCTCGACCGGCTGATCAACATCGCTCTGCCGCGCGTCCGCGACTTCCGCGGCGTGCCGACGAAGTCGTTCGACGGTCGCGGTAATTACACCCTCGGCATTCGCGACCACCTGATCTTCCCGGAGATCGACGCGGGCAAGGTCGACAAGTCCAAGGGCATGAACATCACCATCGTCACGAGTGCGAAGAACGACGAGCAGGCGCGCGTCCTTCTCCGCGAGCTCGGGATGCCGTTCGGGAAGTAAGAGGAACACATGGCCAAGACATCAATGATCGTGAAGGCGGCGCGCAAGGCGAAGTTCTCGACCCGGCAGAAGAACCGCTGCAAGCAGTGCGGACGTCCCCGCGGATATCTGCGCAAGTTTCAGCTCTGCCGCATCTGCTTCCGTCTTCTCTCGCTCGGCGGCTACATCCCCGGCGTCACCAAGTCGAGCTGGTAGCTCACAGGACTATTACAGGAGTCACAGAATGTCGATGACAGATCCCATCGCGGATATGCTCACCAGAATCCGCAACGGAATTCAGTCGCGCCACGATCGCGTGGAAATGCCGAGCTCGAAGCTGAAGGTCGAGGTGGCGCGCATCCTCAAGTCCGAGGGGTTCATCAGCAACTACAAGGTGGTCTCGGAAGACGGCAAGCCGCAGGCGAGCCTCCGCGTCTACCTCAAGTACTCGGAAGACGGCGAGCCGGTCATTCACGGCATCGAGCGCATCTCGCGCCCGGGCCGGCGCGTGTACCGCGGCAAGGAAGAGATTCCCCAGGTCCTGGGCGGTCTCGGCCTCGCCATCGTCTCGACCTCGAAGGGCGTGCTCTCGGGCTCCGAGGCGGCGCGCACCGGCGTCGGCGGCGAAGTGCTTTGCCAGGTTTGGTAGAGGAGATCCGACATGTCGCGTATTGGTAAGAAAGAGATTCCGCTGCCGAAAGGCGTGGAAGTGAAGCAGGACGGCGCGAGCGTCGTCGTGAAGGGTCCGAAGGGCACGCTCCACACGGCGATCGTCCCGGGCATCACGATGTCGGTCGAGAACAATGTCGTGAAGTTCGAGCGCCGCGACGAAGAGGGCAAGACCCGCGCGTTCCACGGCCTCATGCGCGCGCTCGTGGCGAACAACGTCAAGGGCGTGAGCGAGGGCTTCAAGCGCGAGCTCGACATCGTCGGCGTCGGCTACCGCGCCGAGGTGAAGGGCAAAGAGGTCGTGTTCCAGCTCGGCTACTCGCATCCGGTGCGCTTCGCGATTCCGGAAGGAATCGACATCACCGTCGACGCGAAGACGGGCCACATCACGATCACCGGCGTCGACAAGCAGCGCGTCGGACAGACGGCCGCGGAGATCCGCAGCCTGCGCGAGCCCGATCCGTACAAGGGCAAGGGCATCAAGTACTCGGATGAAGTGATCCGCCGCAAGGCGGGCAAGGCCGCGGGCAAGTAGTCCGCGAACCGAACTAGTGGGCCGGCCATTGAACGTCGGCGCAGAGGCAAGACAATGGATAAAGCAAGACACAGAGTGGAAGCGCGCGATCGGATCCGCGACCGGGTCCGCCGCAAGGTGGCCGGCACGGCGGAGCGTCCGCGTCTCGCGGTGTTCCGCAGCCTGAAGGGCATCTACGTGCAGGTGATCGACGACGCCAGCGGGCGCACGCTCGCCTCGGCCTCGAGCCTGGAGAAGGATGCGGGCGCGAAGGGCGCGAACGCCGCGGCCGCGAAGGCCGTCGGTGCGCTCATCGCGAAGAAGGCCAAGGACAAGGGCATCACGCGCGTGGTCTTCGACCGCGGCGGCTACGTCTATCACGGCAACATCAAGGCGCTCGCGGATGCGGCGCGTGAGAACGGACTGGAATTCTAGGAGATCACATGCAGCGTCCAATGCAGCGCCCCATGAACCGCCCCGGCCAGGGCTCTCCGCGCGGCGAGCGCCGTCAGGAAGAGCGCAACGAGAGCGGGATGATCGACAAGGTCGTCCACATCAACCGCGTGACGAAGGTCGTCAAGGGCGGTAAGAACTTCAGCTTCAGCGCGCTCGTGGTCGTCGGCGACGGTCAGGGGAAGGTGGGCTTCGGCTCCGGCAAGGCGAAGGAAGTTCCGGCCGCCATCAAGAAGGGCATCGAGATCGCGAAGAAGAACATGATCAAGATCGCGATGAGCGGTACGACGATCCCACACGCGATCGTCGGCCACTACGGCGCGGGCAAGGTTCTGCTCAAGCCGGCGTCGGAAGGCACGGGAGTCATCGCCGGTGGTCCGGTCCGCGCGATCCTCGAGTCGGCCGGCATTCAGAACATTCTCACGAAGTCGCTCGGCACCGCGAATCCGCACAACGTGGTGAAGGCGACGTTCGAGGCGCTCAAGCTCCTCCGCACCGAGGAGCAGTACAAGTCGCTGCGCGGCGGCGAAGAGGGCGCGGAAGGAGCCGAGGCGTGAGCCCGAAGAAGACAGAAGCAGCAGCGGAGACGAAGACGATCCGCATCCGTCAGGTGCGCAGCGGCATCGGCTGCCCGGTCGAGATGCGCGAGACCCTCCGAGCCCTCGGCCTCGGCAAGATGCACCGCGTCGCCGAGCGCAAGGACACCAAGGAAGTGCGCGGGATGATCGCCAAGATCCCGCATCTCGTCGAAGTCGTTGAATAGAGCAGGTGAAATCATGGAACTGAGCAACCTGAAACCCAAGAAGGGCTCCCGTCACGCGAAGAAGCGCGTCGGCCGCGGACCGGGCTCCGGCCACGGCAAGACCGCAGCGCGCGGCGAGAAGGGCCAGAAGTCCCGCTCCGGCTACAGCGGCAAGCGCGGCTTCGAAGGCGGCCAGATGCCGCTGCACCGCCGCCTCCCGAAGCGCGGCTTCACCAACATCTTCAAGAAAGACTATGCGGTCGTGAACATCTCGGACCTCGAGCGCTTCGACAATGGCGCGACGGTGGACGAGAACGCGCTGCGCCAGGCTGGCCTGGTGAAGGGCCAGCACGACGGCGTGAAGGTCCTCGGCGACGGCGAGCTCTCGAAGAAGCTCACCGTCTCGGCCACGAAGTTCTCGGCTTCGGCGCGCAAGCAGATCGAAGCCGCCGGCGGCACTTGCCAGGAGATTCAGTAACGTGCCTAACGTCGTCGACACAGTCCGCAACATCTGGGCGATCGAGGATCTGCGCAAGCGCGTGCTCTTCACGTTCGCGCTGCTCGCGGTCTATCGCCTCGGCTCGCACATTCCGACGCCGGGCGTCGATCCCGTCGCGCTCTCGGAGTTCTTCAAGGCGATGAGCGGCGGCGTGTTCGGCTTCCTCGACCTCTTCTCCGGCGGCGCGCTGCGCCGCCTCTCGGTCTTCGCCCTGGGCATCATGCCGTACATCTCGGCGTCGATCATTCTGCAGCTCCTGACTGTCGTCTGGCCGTACCTCGAGAAGCTCTCGAAAGAAGGCGAGATGGGACGACGGAAGATCAACCAGTACACGCGCTACGGCACGATCGTGTTGTCGATCGTCCAGTCCCTCGGCGTCGCGTTCTGGCTGAAGTCGCAGACGTCGCCCGGCGGCGCGCCTCTCGTGCCGCGGCACGTGCAGGACTCGCTGTGGGGCCTCGGCTTCCCGATCATGACCGTGCTCACGCTGACCACGGGCACCGCGTTCATCATGTGGCTCGGCGAGCAGATCTCCGAGCGCGGCATCGGCAACGGCATCTCGCTCATCATCTTCGCCGGCATCGTGGTCGGACTTCCGTCCGCGGTTCTGACGACGATCGAAGACATCCGCAGCGGTGAGCGCGGCATCTTCGGGATGTTGTTCCTCGTGATCTTCATGATCGCCGTGACCGCGTTCGTCGTCTTCATGGAACGCGCACAACGGCGCATCCCCGTGCAGTACGCGAAGCGCGTCGTCGGCCGCAAGGTCTACGGCGGCTCGAACACGTACCTGCCGCTGCGCGTCAACACCGCGGGCGTCATCCCGGTCATCTTCGCGTCGTCGATCCTCGTCATTCCGCAGACGATCGCGCAGATGATCAAGCAGCCGTGGGCGGCGGCGATCGGCAACCAGCTTCGCGTCGGCGAGCCGCTCTATTACCTGCTGCAGGTCGCGGGCATCATCTTCTTCGGCTACTTCTACACGTCGATCGTCTTCAATCCGGTCGACACGGCCGACAACATGCGCAAGTACGGCGGCTTCATCCCCGGCATTCGCCCGGGCAAGCGCACGTCGGACTACATCGATCGCGTGCTGACGCGCATCACGTTCGTCGGCTCGATCTACCTCGCGCTCGTGTGCATCATCCCGGAGTTCCTGATCTCCGGCGTGCACGTCGCGCAGCTTCCGTTCGGCATCGGCGCGACGCTCGATCGCGTGCTGCCGCTGTGGTTCACGGAAGGACTCGGACTCAACTTCTACTTCGGCGGCACGTCGCTGCTGATCGTCGTCGGCGTGGCGATGGACACGATGCAGCAGATCGAGTCGCAGCTCGTCATGCGCCACTACGACGGGTTCATGAAGAAGGGCCGCATCCGCGGAAGACGAGGATAAGCGCAGCTTGAAGATCATCTTCATTGGCCCGCCGGGGAGCGGCAAGGGAACGCAGGCGAAGCGGCTCGCAAGCCATTTCGGGATCCCGCACATCTCCACGGGGGACATGCTGCGCGAGGCGGTGGCCGACGGCACGCCGCTCGGACTCGAGGCCGCGCCGATCATGGCGTCGGGCGGACTCGTGCCGGACGACCTGATGATCGGCATCGTCAAGGATCGTTTCGAGAAGCCGGACGCGGAGAAAGGCTTCATCCTCGACGGCTTCCCGCGCACGCTGGTGCAGGCCGAAAAGCTGGACGGAATCGTTCAATCCGGCTCGGGGAATGGGAAAGACTCCCTCCGCGTTCTTCAACTGCTCGTCCCCGACGACGCCATTGTCCGACGCATCACGATGCGCCGGACGTGTGCGCAGTGCGGGGCGATTTACCATCTCGAAAACAACCCGCCGGCGACCGACAGCGTTTGTGACCGCTGCGGCGCCGCGCTGATCGCCCGTCCCGACGACAACGAAGAGGCCGTGCGCAAGCGACTGGAATCCTTCCACCGGCAGACGATGCCGGTGGCCACGTACTACAAAGCGAAGAGCATTCTCCGCGAAGTCGACGGGATGGGTCCCGTCGACGTGGTCTTTGAACGAATCGAAAAGTCCCTGTCGTAACGATGCTTGATCGAATGAAGGGACCGACGCTCAAGAGTCGCGAGGAGATCGCGGTGATGGACCGGGCCAACCGGATCGTCGTCGAGATCCTCGAGATGATGCGCGAGATGGTGCGCCCCGGCGCCACCACCGCGCAGCTCAACGCGACGGCGGAGGAAGAGCTCGCGAAGCGCGGCGCCAAGTCGCCCTTCAA
>DATELS010000213.1:0-12444 GCA_035276365.1 Thermoanaerobaculia bacterium | reverse complement strand
TGCCTCGCGCAAGGGGCTCGTCGAGCACGTTCGCGCCGAAGGAGAGCGCGGCGATCATGAGACCGTTCCAGTCGGCGATGATCTTCCTATCGACGCCCGGCTTCTTCGCCGACTTGCCCTTGTAGTACGCCTCGTCCGCATCCTGCGCGGCGTAAAACGCGCCGTTCGGCGCGCGGAGCTCCTTCAGCGCGTACGTGAAGATCTCGCGCGCGGTGCGGGCGTACTCGATCTTGCGCGTCGCTTGATACGCCTCGAGATACGCGAGCGCGAGCAGCGCCTGGTCGTACAGCATCTTCTCGTAGTGCGGCTCGGACCATGCCGCGTCGCTGGCGTAGCGGTGGAAGCCGAGGTGGCGCGCGTCCCAGAGAGAGCCGGCGCGCATGGCGCGAAGCGTCGTCTCCACCATCTCCAGCGCGTGCGCGTCCTTCGTGCGGCTCCAGTAGCGGAGGAGGAACATGAGGTGATGGGCGCTGGGGAACTTCGGCGGCGGGAGGAAGCCGCCGTTCTTCGCGTCGAAGCGCGCGGAGAGTTGTTTGTAGCCGGTCGTCAAGTCGTTGACCGTCAGCGACTCGCCGGCCAGCGGCGGCGGCTCGAGCGCGCGCATGACCATGTCGGCGGACGAGACGACGCGGTCATGCTGATCGCTCCACATCTTCGCGATCTTCGGGACGAGCGCGCGGAAGCGGTCCTTCGGAATGTACGCGGCGGCGAAGAACGGCTTGCCGTCCGGCGTGAGCACGACGTTGTTCGGCCAGCCCGCGTCGCCGGTGAGCGTGCGCGCGACGGCGAGATAAACACTATCGATGTCCGGCCGCTCCTCCCGATCGACTTTGATGGCGACGAACGCCTCGTTCATCAGCTTCGCCGTCTCCGGATCGGAGAACGACTCCTCGTTCATGACGTGACACCACCAGCACGTCGAGTAGCCGATGGAAAGGAAGACGGGCTTGTTCAGCTTCTTCGCGAGCGCGAAGGGCTCAGGACCCCAGGGGTACCAGTCGACGGGGTTTTTCGCGTGTTGTTGGAGGTAGCGGGAGGTTGATCCTGACAGGTGGTTCGCAGCGAAGGCAGAAGGATGAAGGATGAAGGATGAGACGAGCGCGAGGAGGATGATGCGTCTGCTCATCCTTCCGCCTTCATCCTTCATCCTTCTGTCTTTCAACGCCCCTGCACCACCCGGTACTCGCGGTCCGCGCCGAGGCGCATCGTCTGCTTCTCGCCGTTCGGCCAGAGGATCGTCACGTTGGCCTCGCGGTCTTTGCCGAGGCCGAAGTGTTGGGTTTTGGGGTGGACGGAGAGGTAGCCGATTGTCGAGAAGACCTCGCGCCACATCCCCTTCTCCGACGCCGTGTCGACGAGGATGCGCGCGCCGATCGCGTCGCGCGTGACGCCTTTCGACGGATCGCCGACGAGATGCACTTTCAGCCAGTGATTGCCGGATGCTTCCGCGTTGTTGCGATAGACGGCGGCGGCGCCATTGAAGTGATTCACGATCATGTCCAGATCGCCGTCCGCGTCCGCGTCGAGATACGCCACGCTGCGCGCGTTCCCCGCGGGATCGGCGCCGCTCTTCGCCGTCTCCTCCTGCAGCATCCCGTTCGTGTTCACGAAGAACACCGGCACTTCCTTCTCCGCCGTGGGAAGAATGCCGCCGCCCTGCTTCGCATTCGGATCGAGCAGGTACGGATTCACGCTCGAGTACACCGCGTACTCGTTCATGCCATTCACGACATAGAGATCGTCGTCGCCGTCATTGTCATAGTCGAAGAACTGCGCGCCCCACGACCAGCCCGTCGAGCTCATGCCGCGGCCGACCGCCTTCGACTGCTCGTAATTCGGCAATTTCCCATTGGGCGCCGTCGACGTCCACATGTCGTTCGCCTCGACGACGCGCATGTTGGCCATCTTCGCGGGATTGAACTTCATGCGCGTCTTCGTGTCGGGCAGAACGTATTTCTCGTCTTTGTCCATCGTGACGATGTTGGAGATGTAGACGTCGGGGAAGCCGTCGCGATTGAGGTCGGTGATGCCGACGTTCATCGTGTAGCTCGGCTTGTCGGTGCCGATCTTCGAGGAGACATCCTCGAATTTGCCATTGCCCAGATTGCGATACCAGGCGTTCTGGCCGAAGTCGTTGCCGCAGAGGAGGTCTTCCCAGCCGTCGCCGTCGAAGTCGAGATGGCCGACGGACTGCGCCCAGCCGTTGTTCTCGACCCCACTGTTCGCGACTTCCTCGAATACGAAGTTGCCCTTGTTGCGAAACAGCTTGTCCGGCAGCGCATTGGAATTGCGGCGCGCCAGTGTGGGCAGCTCGCCCTTCAGGTAATCGCCGAAATAGCCGATGTAGAGATCGAGCAGGCCGTCTTTGTCGAAGTCGAGTGCAGTGGCCGGGCCGCCAACCAAACCCTTGCCGCCCAAATTCGCTTTGTCGGTGACGTCTTCGAAGCGCGCGTTGCCGAGGTTTTTGTACAGACGATGGGCGTCATCGACGTAGGTAATGAGGATATCTTCCAGCCCGTCATTATCAAAGTCGGCGATGATGGGCTGGCGCGGCTCGCCCGGACGCCCATCCGTGCGCTTCCAGTCCAATCCCGCCGCCTCGGTGCTATCCGTGAAGCGGCCCTTGCCGTCATTGAGATAGAGCGCATTGCCCGCGCCGCTCAAGGCCAGGACGTCGATGTCGCCGTCATTGTCGACGTCTTCCGCGGCGATGCCCGAGCCGCCGAACGTGGGCGGCACCGCCAGTCGCACCTGATTGCCTTCGACGACCGTGTAGCCGCGAATGAAACGCGCCAGCCAATCGGACAGACGATGCTCGAAGGCGATGCCGCTCGACGCGGTGACGTCGGTGAAGAATTTTCCGCTCGCCGATTTCGCGGGCGGCGCGGAGACGATCGCGGTCTTGGCTTTTTTCACAGGCGGTGCGGCGGCGTTCTTATTGAGCAGGACCTGAATCTGCTGCAACGCCTTGGTGAGATGCTCGCCTTTGAGCCGGTCCTCGCCTTGCGCGGTGGCGATGTTGCCCGCCACGCGCAGAATGAGCACTCCCATCTGCGCCGCGCCCTCAGTGAGCAACTCCGCGGCGAACGGATCGGGCTCCAGCGTCCCCTTGTATTTCGGGTCATTGAGCACTTCATTGAGATAGACCCAATGAATTCCGGGATCGCGGAAGGAGTCGAGGTCGTACGCCTCGATGACGATGCGCTCGCCCTTTGGGAGGCGCGGGAAGAAGGTGATGTCTTCGTATTGATTGGCCTCGTGCGGCTGGAAGGTCTGCAATGCCGCATGCACGTCCTCGACGCGAATGAGCGGATGCCCTTTCTGTTTGGCGTGCTTCTCCGCCTCCAGCGTCACGTCATTCATCCACGCCACCATGACTTCGGTGAACTGGTCTTTGAACAAACGCCCCTCTTCGGGATCGGACGGCCAGAGATGCCGCGCCATGTAGACCTGCAGATTGCGCAGGAACACGGGCATGGCGAGGTTGTTGTACTTTTCGAACGCGGCGAGCTTCTCCGCCACAATGGCCTTGATGGTGGCGAACTTCTCAGCGCTAGGCTTCTGTGGAACGACGGCCGCCTCGGCCGTCGGAACGGCACCCGCAATCCCCTTCCACGCATCCTTCAACAATGCCGCGTCAATCTTGTCGCGATTCCCCTTGCGCGCATTGCGATCTGCATGCTGCAGCGCCGCGAGCGTGACGAGGTCCACCGACTCCTTCATCAACTCGACCGCCTCCGGCGTCAACGGCGCGAGCTTTGATTCCCCCATCGCGTCTTCCTGCTGCACCGCGAGAATCGCGCGCAGCGCGTACGCGACGCTGCCGTACTGGCGCTTGTCGCGCGCGCTCACCGCCGTCTCGCGCACGCGCCACGAGCCGTCGGCGTTCTGCGCATACGGCACGGCCGCCTGCAGCACGGGCCGCAGCGCGTCGGCATCGATCTGCGTCCGTCCCGTGGATGCTTTCTCCCACGCGGCCCGAATGAACGCCTTCTGCAGCGCAATCTTCTCGAACCTCGCCTCGGCCTCGAGAGGCGTGCCGTAGATGAAGTCCTCGAGCCGGCTGGCGGTGGCGTAGCACTTCGGGTCGCGCACCGACTCGAGCTCGCCGATCTCGTTGACGATGGTCGGAACTTGCGCGGAAAGAGAGAACGAGAGAACGCAGAGTGCGATCAGAAAGGGGCGGCGCATATTGGACGAATCTCCGCGCCGAGTGTAGCAAACCGTCAACCGCTCGAGACATCCGCACCTGCGTCGATGAGCAGCCCGCGCAACATCCAGCGATGGCAACGCGTGTTGTCATCGTCGCAGTAGCAGCCGACCGAGAGGTTCGCGGACTTCGACAGCGCGGCGAGCATCGCGATGAGACGGCTCGTGTCCGGCTCGCTCATCTCCTTCAGATATCCGCGTTGATACTTCTTCCAATCCGCCTCCGACTTTGCGGCGTGCGCGAGCGAGACGAGGCGCTGACTCGGCGCGAGCTGCGGCAGCCAGACGTCGAAAAAGTCCTCGCTCGCCCACTGCTCTTTCTTGACGCCGCGCGGCGGACGGCGCACGGTGCCGAGGCGGAGACCTTCCTCTTCTGCGCGTGGGCTGCCGAGGCGGACGATGCGAATGGCCATGCGTCAGCGTAACCTCGAACTTCCCCGCGCGTCCAAACGGCGCATGAGAAAGAGCATCGCATTGCTGGCCGTGTCGCTGCTGTCGTCCGCCTGCGCGATCGTCGTCGACGACGATCACTTCTTCCATCCCGATCCGCCGTCGACGACGCGCGCGACGTTCGCGCAGCCCGCGGAAGACGTGCACCTCGACGGCGAAGGCGGCGCGAAGCTGGAGGGCGTGTACGTCCGCTGTCCGAATGCGACGGTCGACGTCCTCTACTTCGGCGGTGACGTGTTCAGCATCGACGCTTTCGGCGCCGACATCGCCTCCGCCGCATGCTCCGCCGGCGCGAATCTGTTCATGATCGACTATCGCGGCTACGGCCGCACCAGCGGCACGCCGACGCTGCCCAATCTCAAGTCGGACGCGCTGGCGGCGTTCGACGCGCTGCGCGCGCGCAACGAGGGACGCCCGATCGTCGTGCACGGCTTCTCGATGGGCAGCTTCGTCGCGCCGTATGTCGCGCAGCATCGTCCCGTCGCCGGTCTCGTTCTCGAAAGCACCGCGCCCTCGGTGAAGGAATGGGCGGACTCGCAGGTTCCCGGCTACGCGAAGCCGTTCGTGAAGGTGAAGATCGGACCGCTGCTCAGTGCCGAGGACAACACGCGCGCGGTCGGTGCGTACTGTGGACCGCTGCTCCTCGTCACCGGCGATCGGGATCGCGTGACGCCGCCGCGTTTCTCGCAAAAGCTGTTCGATCGCAGTTGCACGCCGGCCGCGGACAAGCGCATCGCCATCGCGCCCGGCGGCAATCACGGAACCGCGTTCACGATCGCGTCGGCACAGCAGGCATATCGCGAGTTTCTCGCGCGCGTCGCGAAGACAGGTGCGTGATAACTTCACGCACCCCATGCTGAAACGCCTCCTCGAAACGCGCACGTACGACGCTCACGAAACGCATCGCATGCACGAGCTGCATGGGAGCGTGCTGGCGTCGTTTCAAGCGCGGGCGCTGGCGTTCGCAACCGACTTTCTCATCGCCAACATTCTCTTCATCCCCGTCGCGCTGCTCGCGGTGTGGGTGCTCATTCGCGCCGGCGTCGACGAGCGGCGCATCCTGATCCGCATCGGCTTCTTCGACAACTGGTACAGCGTGGTGTGGCTGGTCCTCTACTTCGGCATGGCCACGTTTCTCGGCCGCGGCGCGACGATCGGCAAACGGCTCTTCGGCATCCGCGTCGTCTCGCTCGTGCATGAAGAGCTGTCGCTCTGGCATTCCATCGAGCGGGCGCTCGGCTACGGCGCGTCGGCGCTGGAGCTCGGCTTCGGATTTCTACAGTACTTCATCCATCCGAATCGCAGGACGGTGCACGATCGCATTGCCGAGACGATCGTGGTGAGCACGAAGAAGCCATAGCTCCGCGACGACGATGGCGATCGCCCATCCAACGACGAGCGAGAGCAGGAAGATGCCTTTCAATCCCCACCCGCGCGGCGTGAGCAACAGGTCGCCGACAGCGGCGACGATGCGAATCGCGGGGACGCCGAGGGCGATTGCGGACGCGCGGATCATCCACTGGCCGTGATTGCGTTTGTCCTTCCGGCGAATCGCGAGCGCGCCCTGCGTCATGGCGATCAGAAACCACAAACTCGCCGCGCCGATGATCACCGCCTCCCCCACTCCCTCGGCTGGAATGATCACTCCGAAGAAGACGGCCGTCAGCGCGACGATGATGCTCAGCGCGATCAACACTCGCCCGTTCCACTTGTGGAAGCGGAGATGGCGCGTACGAAGAAACGGCACGAACTGAAGCGCACCGGCGACGAGCAGGATCGATCCAACGCTCGCGTGAAGAACGATCCATGACGGATACGCCGCGAATCGCGCTTCGACCGCGGCGACCTCGATGCGGCGTTCGGCGGCGGAAGCGCCGTGCATGCCGAAAGCGTCGTCGCGATACGACGCCACGTTCGAGCCGAGTGTCGTCGGGTACAGCGATCTCGCGATGCCGGAAATCACGCCGAGCGCGATCAGCACGATGGCGATCGAGCGAAGAAGTCGCGTCACGGGTTGCAGCAACCGCCCGGCGCATAACCGGCGTCGATTGCCTCCTGCCGCGAGTCGAATTTCGCGGAGCAGTTCTTACAGGACGCGTAGCGGCAGGACGACTTGTGAAATTTGTGGGTGTTCGTGTTGCCCACATACGCCGCATCGATCGACGCCGACGCAGTTCTTGCAGGCGTAGTACTGACACGACGGCGCGTGAAACACGCGACTCCTCGTGTTGCCGTGATACGTCTCGCCCGACGCCGCCAAAGCCGCGAGGAGTGCAACGACAGCGATCGACAGGTATCGCCGGGGAGACATGAGGTTGAGGGCTCGAAGCGAGTGTACTCCCACATGCGCGGCGATCGCCGTGGGTCACCCGCTGAATCACCGTTCAATCCGTGACCGCTCGATTCGTCGCGAAAGGGTCAACAAAGCTACCAAAATCCCGAAAAATGGCCGTTTTTTCGCGGCATCGTTCTTGATCTAAGGCGGCAATTCCCCCGCTCCATCGCCGGAAAAATCAGGAAGGATCGTACGTGAAGAAAAGTCTCTCTCTCCTCGCCGTCCTCTGTGTATTTGCCGCCGTCGCCCACGCCGCGCCGCCGGTCAGCAATCCTCACTTCCCCTCGCTCGCCGACCAGTTGAAGAAGGCGCACGCCATCCCCGGCAGCGCGCTCGACAAACTGATTCGCGCGAACCAGGACTTCTCGAAACTCAAGGACAAGGACAAGGACGATCCGATCGTGCCGCCGTGGCTCAAGGTGTACTGGCAGAAAGGACATCCGGAAGGCAACTACGACAATGCGGACGACCCGACGGGCGGCTATCCCCTCGTCCTGAAAGAAATCCTCGAGTGGCTGATGACCCACCAGGACATGAAGCCGGGCAGCCTCGAGGCCACGATGTCGCCGGGATATGAGTTCGGCGATCGCGACGACGAGGAAGCCGAGCTTCCCCGCGCCCTCGGACGCCGCATCACCACCGACGCCGCGACCGCGGGCACGAACGTGCGCACGTCCGGCGCGCAGACCGCGTCGCGCAGCGAGTCCGACATTCGCATCAACTACTGGGACCCGAGCAAGATCATCGCCGCGTCGAACAACATCGGCGGCTCGGGCACGCAGGGCATGTACTACTCGAGCGACGGCGGCGTGACGTGGGGACAGACGAACCTCCCGCTCGCGAGCGGCGACTCCTTCCACTCCGACCCCACCGTCGACTGGTCCTCGGACGGCACCGCGTGGTCGACCACGATGGGCATCAACGGCAACGTGCTCAAAGTGCAGTCCTATCGCTCCTCCAATGGCGGCGCGACGTGGACATTCGACGGAACCATCTCCGGCTCGCAGACGAACACCGACAAACAGATGCAGTGGATCGACCATAGTGCGTCGTCGCCCTATGCGAACAACAACTACGTCATCTGGCACAACGGCAATCCCGCGTTCATGAATCGCCGCACGTCGTCCGGATGGGGCACGCCCATTCAGGTCAGCGACGCGCAGGCGACCGGCACCTGCATCGGCGCCGACGTCAAGACCAACTCCTCGGGCGACGTGTTCGGCTTCTATCCCGACACCGGCTCGCGCGGCATTTACGTCGTCAAGTCGACGAACGGCGGCGCGAGCTACTCCGCGCCGGTGAAGATCGTCACGACGTACGACTCGTACGACATCGGCGTGCCGTCGTTCGCCAGCCGGCGCATCCTCATCTATGTGTCCGGCGGCGCGTATCGCAACGGCACGACGAACAACGTCTATGCATTGTGGGCCGATCTCTCCGGCGACACGGGATGCACGACCGCGACGAACGAGCCCGGCTCGAGCACGACGTCGAGCTGCAAGACGCGCATCTGGTTCTCGCGCTCGACCGACGGCGGCGCGACGTGGAGCGCGCGCGTCAAGATCAACAATCAGAGCGGTCTCAATGACCAGTTCAATCCGTTCCTCGCCGTCGATGAGACGAACGGCACGATCGGCGCGATCTATTACGACACGGTCGCCGATGCGGGCCGCAAGAAGGTCGACGTCTACTATCAGATGTCGACCGACGGCGGCGCGACGTGGCAGGCCGCGGTGAAAGTCACGACCGCGATGACGGACGAGACGATCACCGGCGCCGACTCGGGCAACCAGTTCGGCGACTACAACAGCCTCTCCGGCTACGGCAACGCGTTCTTCCCGTCGTGGACGGACCGCCGCAACAACGCCAAGGAAGAGATCTGGACGTCGAAGATCACGACGTCGACGACGCCAACGTTCTCGATCTCGGGCAACGCCGGCACGACCGGCGCGACCGTGAGCGCGGGATCTGCGTCGTCGACGAGCGACGCGTCGAGCAATTACTCGATCGCGAACCTCGCGGCGGGCACCTACACGGTGACGCCGAGCAAGTCCGGCTGCACGTTCTCGCCTGCTTCTTCGTCAGTGACCATTACAGCGTCCAATGTCACGGGCGTGAATTTCACCGCGTCTTGTACCGCGCCGACGTTCACGATCAGCGGTAATGCGGGCACGTCCGGTGCGACAGTCACCGCGGGCTCGTCGTCGACGACCAGCGACGCGTCGAGCAACTACTCGATGTCGGGTTTCGTCGCGGGCACGTACACGGTGACGCCGACCAAGTCGGGCTGCACGTTCTCGCCCGCCTCGTCGTCGGTGACCATTACGTCGTCCAATGTGACGGCGAACTTCACGGCGTCCTGCGGCACGGGCGACACGCAGCTCACGAGCGGCGTGGCAGTCACCGGTCAGAGCGTCGCACTGGGAGCGTGGAAGTATTACTACATCACCGTTCCCGCGGGCGCGACGAACCTGACGTTCACGACGACCAATGCCACGGCGGACGTCGACATCTTCACGCAGTACAACGCGAAGCCGACGACGTCGTCGTACATCTGCCGTCCGTACACCGCGTCGGGCAATGAGACCTGCTCGGCGACGAATCCCGCCTCGGGCACGTGGTGGGTCGGCGTCAATGGCTACGCGGCGGGTAATTTCACCATTACAGGCACAGTCACAATGCCTGTCGCGACCTACTCGATCTCGGGCAATGCCGGCACGTCGGGCGCCACAGTGACCGCGGGCTCGCAGGGCGCGACGAGTGACGCGTCGAACAATTACACGATCTCCGGACTGGCCAATGGCACGTACACGGTGACGCCGAGCAAGTCGGGCTGCACGTTCTCGCCGACGAGTCAGTCGATCTCGGTGACCGGCGCGAATGTGACGGGCATCAATTTCACGGCGACGTGCAGTACGTCGCAGACGCTGTTCTCGAACAGCTTCGACAGCAGCACGGGTTGGGCGACGGCGCAAGTCGCCGGCACCGGCGGCGCCTGGTCCATTGTGGCCTCCGGAACCAATCCCGCGGTCAGCCCGCACGGCGGCACGGCGCTCGCGAAATTCAACTCGTACGACGCGTCGAGCGGCTCCCAGACGCGCATTTATCGCACGGCCGGATTCGCGATCCCGAGCACCGCAACGACCGCGACGCTGAAGTTCTGGATGTACCACGACACCGGCTACTCGACGTACATCGACAAGGTGCAGGTGCAGGTCTCGACCGGCTCGACGTGGGCGAACGTCGGCAGCGCAATCAACCGCTACGACGGCTCGACGGGCTGGAAGCAGCACACGATCGACTTGACCGCCTACAAGGGCACCACCGTGCAGCTCGGATTCCTCGGCATCAGCGGATTCGGCAACAATGAATTCATTGATGATGTCGTGGTGACGACGCCGTAATCACGCAGCACGCCCCTCACCCTGCCCTCTCCCCGCTTTGCGGGGAGAGGGTTTTTTGTTTACGGTTCAAGCGGTACTCGCGAGCTCGAGATAGAAGCGGTTGATTTGTTCTTGGAATGCGCCACGCAAGAGGCCATTTCGGAGCTCACCTAGATCCCACCACCCAATTTCATTGAGGTGGTCGGCCCGGGTGGGAAATGGGATTTGTTGTACGGCCTTTGTGCTTCGCGTGCCGCGGAGATGCGGTACCCACTGCTGCGAATGAGCCGGCACGATGCCGTCGCTCGGTCCTTCGCGCTGAAGGCGGATCGCCGTCGGCTGCAGGAATGAAACGGTTTCCGGAAGCGCCTCGAATGCAGTGACAGCGCGATACACCACGTCATTGTCCGCCTCGCGTTGCTCAACGCGTGCGTTGAATGCATCACACGCGGACGGCCTGAGATCCAGAAAACCTTCGAAGTCGATGAATGGCTTCAATAGTGCGATCGCAAAACGCCCGTCGGCGTTCTCGAGATCATCGGCGGCGGGAGTGCCGTGATGAGGCGTGCCGATCGTCGTGAGAGAAGCGACCTTCTTCTCAAAACCGAGGTCCGCGATCATCTTGCGCGCGTCGAGACCGCCCATGCTGTGACCGATGATGGCAACCTTTTCTGCGCCGGTCTTCTGGAGAAACGCATCGACGCCCTTCGCAAGATCGTGGGCGCGCCTCTCGAGCGAGCCGCAAAAGCTGGTGTCCGTTTCAGTGACAACGAAGCCATTGCTCTCGAGGAATGGCGCAATGCCGTGGAAATAGTGCAGCCCCTTGTCGATTCCGACGGCTTCCTTGACCAGCACGCGAATCTCATCGATGCGAAAGATGCCGTGGGCCAGAACGATCGGAACCTTCGCCATGAGCCTTCACCTCCAAAGTAGGAGAGACACGAACCCGCTCTTCCTATGCGCGATACACATCGGTGCTGAGGTAGCGCAAGCCGGAGTCGACTGCGAGCGTGACGACGGTCTCATTGGCGCCGAGTTTTTCGGCGACTCGCAATGCGGCGACGACGTTCGCGCCTGTCGACGTCCCCGCGAAGATGCCTTCTTCCCGCGCGAGGCGCGCGGACATCGCCTTCGCCTCGTCGGTGCTCACTGTGGCGATCTCGTTGACGAGCTCCGGCTGCCAAAGTGGCGGGATGAAGCCGATGCCGATGCCTTCGATCTTGTGCGAGCCCGACGCGCGTCCGGACAGCACCGCGCTCTCCTCCGGCTCCACCGCCACAATGCGGATGTCGCGATTGTGGGCCCACAATGCCTGCGTCACGCCGTGGATCGAATGCGCGGTGCTGACGGCGTGCACGAACGCCGTCACGCCGCCCTCGGTCTGACTCCAGATCTCCTCGCCCATAGGTAAATAGCCTTGAATCGCGTCGTGATTGCGGAGCTGGTCGCAGTACCAATGACCCGGACGCTGACTGATCTCCGCGGCCGTGCGGATCATCTCCTTGATCAGCGCCTCGTTGATCTTCCTGCCGTCGCTCGGCACGTCCGTCACGTGCGCGCCGAACGCCTGCATCGTGCGCCGTTTCTCGTCGCTGAACGCGTCCGAGAACACGATCTCGATCTTGTAGCCCTTCGCCGCGCACACGAACGCGAGCGAGATGCCCGTCGTGCCGGCCGTGTACTCGACGACGGTGCCGCCGGGCTTTAAACGCCCGTAGCGCTCCGCCGCCTCGATCGCCGCCAGCGCCATGCGGTCTTTCATGCTGCCGGTCGGATTCGCCCACTCCAGTTTGAGGAGCACGCGCGCGCCGCCGCCGGGCACCACGCGTCGCAACTCGACGAGCGGCGTGTTGCCGATTCCCGCGAGCACGCCGTCGCGTGTCATCGCGCGTGCTCCCACGGCTTGTACTGCAGCGCGAACGGAATCCGCTTCGCGATCGGCGGATGGGAATAGAGCCAGTACTCGATCATCGGATTCGGCTGCGGATCCTGCTTCGAATCCTCCGCCAGCTTCACGAACGCCGTCGCCATCGGCTCATTGAGGTGCGTGAGCTCGAGCGAGAACTT
>DATELS010000212.1:0-5267 GCA_035276365.1 Thermoanaerobaculia bacterium | reverse complement strand
CTGCTCGAAGGCGAAGGCGTCGATCTCCTGTTCCTCCCGCCGGTCGAGGTGATGTATCCGCCAGGCGGCGCGACGACGATCATGGTCAGCGGCGTCGCCAAGCCGCTCGAAGGCGAGCGCAGGCCGGGACACTTTGATGGCGTGGCCACAGTCGTCGCGAAGCTGTTCAACATCGTGCAGGCCGACGTCGCCGCGTTCGGTCGCAAGGATGCGCAGCAATGCGCGGTCATCGAGCGCATGGTGCGCGACCTAGACGTGCCGGTGCGCCTCGTCTTCGGCGGGACGACGCGCGAGCACGACGGTCTGGCGATGTCGTCGCGCAACAGCTATCTCTCCGCGGACGAACGCAAGAAGGCGCCGGTGCTGCATCGCGCGCTGCGCGCGGCGGAAGAGGCGATCACGCACGGCGTTCACAGCACGCCCGACCTCGAGCGGCTGATGCACAAAGTCGTCGCGGAAGAAGATGGCGTCGACGTCGACTACCTCGTCGTCATCGATCCCGAGACGTTCGAGGCACCGCGCGATTTTCGTCGCGAGGTGCTGCTCGCGGGCGCGGTGAAGGTCGGACGCACGCGCCTCATTGATAACATCCGCGTCCGCTCATGATGCGACGACTCGTCCGCGCCGCGATTCAGAACGCCACCGTCACCAGCGGCGACTCATCGACGCTGCGCATCGATCCCGTGATCCTCACCGCCGCGAACATTCTGGTGTTGGAAGAAGTGGAGATCGTGCATCACGCCACCGGCGCACGCGTGACCACGTTCGCCGAGGCGGGAGCGTCGGGCGAGGTGCACGCGCCGGGCATGCGCGCGGGCGACGTCATCAGCATCGTGTCGTGGGGACTGATGCACGACGGGCAGACGCTGGGACACGAGGCCACGATCGTGAGCCTCGATGGCTCGAACGCTGTCGTCGCCATCACGCGTCAACGATGAACGATGAACGATGAGTTCATCGCCGTTCATCGCTCATCGTTCATCGGTCATCGTTTCGCAAAGTCGATGAAGCCGCGATCGACGTTCACGTCGAGCAGCTTCACCTTCGTGCGGTCGCCGATGTCGAGTCCTTCCGAGCCGCGCACGAGCTTTCCCTCGATCGGCGGATGGAAGATGCGCACCCACGTGCCTTTCGCGGACGCGCCGGTGACGATGCCGTCGAACGTCTCGCCGACGCGGCTCGAGAGCATCATCGCCGCGGCCGACTTGCGCACCTGACGCTCGACTTTGTTCGCCGCGTCTTCCTGCTCCGTGCAGTGCGTGGCCAGCGACGCCAGCTCGTCGACGCTGTACGGCGGCTGCTTGCCCGCGAGCGCCGCCTTCACGAGACGATGCGTGAGGAGATCGGGATAGCGCCGGTTCGGCGCCGTCGAATGCGTGTAGTCCTTGACCGCGAGCCCGAAGTGGCCGATCGGCGTCTCGCCCGGCGCTTCGACCACGTACTCGCCCGCGCCCATCGCCTTCACGATCGACAGCGAGAGATCGGGAAAGCGCGTCGGGTCCTGTTTCTTCTGCCGCCGTAGAAATTCTTCGAGCGCGCGCGCGTCCGGGTCGGGCGGAAGGTGGTCGCCGAGGTCGGAGGCGATGCGCTCGATGCGGTCCCAGCGCTCGGGCGAGCGCACCACGCGGCGAATACTCGCGAAGTTGTGCCGCGCGAGGAAGCGCGCCGTCGCGCCGTTCGCCGCGATCATGAAGTCCTCGATGAGCAGCCGCGCGTTGTTGCGCGCCTGCTGGCGCAGGTCGACGACCTTGCCGTCCGCGAACACGGGACGCGCTTCGATGGTTTCCAGATCGAGTGCGCCGTGCTCGTGACGCAGCTCGCGCATGCGGTCGGCGGTGCGGTCCTGCAGCTTCAGCGACTCCGCGAGACCTTCCACCGCCGCGACTTTCTCCGGCACTTCGTCCTTGCCGTCGAGCCACGCCGCGACGCGGTCGTACGCGAGCTTGGCCTGGTTGCGCACGACGGCGCGGTAGATGTCGCCCTCCGACGTCGAGCCGTCTTCGCCGACCGAGAGCTCGATCACGAGCGCGACGCGATCCTCGCCTTCATTGAGCGACGTGAGATCGGTCGACAACTTCTCGGGCAGCATCGAGAACACTTTCGCGGCCGTGTAGACCGAGGTGGTGTTGTGCTGCGCGTGCTGATCGATGGGCGTGCCTTTGTGCACGAGCACGTCGACGTCCGCGACCGCGATGTAGATCGTCGTCTTGCCGTCCTTCTCCTCGCCCCATGTGAGCTGATCGAGATCGCGCGAGTCGTCGTTGTCGATCGAGCACCAGGCCAGGTGGCGGAGGTCGCGCAGCGACGCATCGGCGAAGGCGGGGCCGCGGATGCCGGCGAGCTGCCGTTTCACGTCCTCGCTGAAGTCGGGCTCGAGCCCGTTGTCGATCATCGACTGATGCGCGATCTCGGTGAGCAGCTCGTCATGCTTGCGATTCATGCCCGCTGACGTTATCACCATGCGATGCGAGTTATGCCCGCCGGCGACAACGCGCGGCTCATCGAGCTTGGCGAGGTGAGCGCGAAGGAGCTGCATCGCACCGCCCGCGCGTACGACGGCATCGCGCACATCGTCGGCCACTCGTCGATCTACGTGTTCCCCGAAATCCGTCTCGACACGACGCGCGATCGCGTGACGCCCACGCATCGTGAGATTCGCGTGTGCTTCGACGGCATCGATCTGCCGGAGCTGCTCGCAAGAGTCCCGCGCGAAGAGTTCTTCGCCCGCATCCCGACGCTGAAACTGACCGCCCGTTACCTCGGCTTCCGCGGCGGCTTCGCGTATCTCGATGGCTGGCCCGAGGAGTGGTCGATGCCGCGCCGCCCAACGTCACGCGCGAGAGTGGCAAGAGGCACGTTCGCGATCGGAGGCGCGGTTGCCGGCTTCTACTCGATCGACACGCCCGGCGGCTGGAACCAACTCGGCCACACGGACGAAGACCTCGAACACGCACTCACACCGGGCGACACGATCACGTTGAAGGTTGTCGATGAACTCCCATTCCCCTCTCCCCGCAAGCGCGGAGAGGGCCGGGGTGAGGGGCCGTTCCTGAAACGAATTACGCCTCCCGATTACGCAAACCTGGCGCGCGGGCTTCCACCCGGAGGCCCCTTCGACGCAATCGCCGCAAGACTCGCAACGAAAGCACTCGAACGTTGCGAGATCCTCTACGAATGCGCCATGCGCGCACCGCGACTGACCTTCGACCAACCGAAGACAGTCGCGTGGTGCACGCCCGATCTACACGTGAATGTATATCGGTTGGAAGCCGGCGAACCACTGAACCTCGGTCGAATCACAGGAGGCCTCCGAGCCTATCTCGCCGTCGGCAACGGCGAAGGCACGACCGCGCACTTCGAGCGCAAAGAACGCAACATCATCCACGCTATGCCCGGCCCTCACGACCTCGGCATCCGCGACATCGAATGCGAAGTCACCCCGCAACTCGATCGCGTCGGCATCCGCCTGCGTCCTCTGCATCCGATCGACGCGCACATCCCCGCCGACCTCCGCTCGATCGGCATGCAATTCGGCACCGTGCAACTGCATCCCGACGGCACGCTCGTCGCGATGGGACCGGATCATCCGGTCACCGGCGGCTATCTGCAGCCGATGACCGTGATCACGAGCGAGCGCTGGAAGCTCGGGCAGCTCGTGCCCGGCGAGCGCGTCAGCTTCCGAACTGATATCCCGACCGCGCGACGACGCGAAACTCCGGATTCTTCACCGACACGGTGACCGGCTGGTATCCCTTCGTCCCCTTCGTATGCCGCGCACGATACGTGACGAGGTAGTAGCCGCTGTTCGTGTTCTCCACGCGCTCGAGCGCGGGTTGGAAGCTCGTGTTGAAGCGGAAGTAGCGGCCGCCCGTCGACTGCGAGATCTCCTCGAGGCGCTGATGGAACACTGACGCCGCGTCGACGCCGAGGTCGCGCTGGAGCTGGATGGCGTAGACTGAGACGTTCGCCGCGTTCAGCGACTCCAGCATCGGGTCGAGCTTCGGGCTGCGGTTCGTGATCATGTTGTCGCGGATCGTCTCGTAGCGATCGGCGATGCCGGGCGAGAACAGCACGAGATTCTTGCGCGCGTGAATCGACTTCACGCGATCCGCGAGGAAGTCGAGCGCCTCGTACACCGTGCCCGTGTGATCGATCATCTCCTTCGTGTCCGCGTTGCGCAGGATCGACGGCGTGTCGCCCGCCGGCGCCGTCGTGATGCCGGGGCCGAACTGCAGCGCGGTCGTGAGCGCGCGTTCGAGCTGCTTCTTGTCGGACGTGAAGTCGCTGTAGATCTTGAGGCGGACGTCGTGGCCGGCGATCGCGACGAGATCGCGCTCCTTCATGTTCTTGCGGATGAAGTCGCGCATCGCCTGGCGCGCCTGCGCGAGCTCGCTCTGCAATGCGCCGGCCTCCGGCTTGTCGATGAAGAAGATGAAGTAGCGATTCTCGAGTGCGCGCTCGACCTGAAACGGCGCGGCCGACTCGGGAGCCGTGAGGAGCTTGCGGTTCGTGAAGTAGTCGGCGGAGTCGACGGGCTGCTCGACGCCGTTTTCTTTGACGATGAAGTCGTCCTTGGTGAGGCCGAGGATGTGGTTGCCGCGGGAGTCGGTGACGACGACGTCGAGGAGCACCGCGTTGACGTCGATCTGTTCGCCGAAAGACGGCGGGGGCGGCTGCTCTTGCGCGAGCGCGGGGATCGCGAATGCGAGCGCAAGCAGCGTGATGGCAAAACGTTTCATTGCAGGTTGCCTCCGCTGAAACGCAACGGCGACCCGCAGATGGCGATTCCGTGCGTCACCGGAATGAAACTGGGGGGAGCGCCGTTGACCGCTCCGCGCGGAATCACTAGAATCCGCGCTCCTCATTGCGGGGCATAGCTCAGCCTGGTTAGAGCGCACGGTTCGGGACCGTGAGGTCGGAGGTTCAAATCCTCTTGCCCCGACCAATTCCCTCCCACGGAACGTCGGCCACATGCGCGCGCAGATTCGCGTAGCGCGCGGCGACGAAAAGGTAATCCGACAAGCGATTCAGATACGCGATCGTGGACTGCGTCGCGTCCGATTCATCGTGCAGCGCGACGACGCATCGCTCCACGCGACGGCACACCGTCCGCGCGACGTGCAACTGCGCCGCGCTCATCGCGCCCGCGGGGAGGATGAACGTCTTCAGCGGTTCGAGCTCGCTTTCCATCGCATCGATCGCGCGTTCGAGCGACTCGATGCGTTGCGCGTCGACGCCGGGAAAGCGACTCGTGCCGGGCGACGCGA
>DATELS010000211.1:0-6138 GCA_035276365.1 Thermoanaerobaculia bacterium | reverse complement strand
TCGAGCATCGCCGTGACGGCGCCCGGCCGCCAGCGCTTCTCGCAGAGTGCAACGCGCGCCTCGGCCGGCGACGGCGACCGTTTGATCAGCTCGATGATCTCGTCGATGTTCGCGAGCGCGACCATCAAGCCTTCCAAGATGTGCGCGCGCTCGCGCGCCTTGCGCAGGTCGAACAGCGTGCGCCGCGTGACGACCTCGCGCCGATGGCGCAGGAACGCCTCGAGCAGCTCCTTCAGCGACAGCAGCTTCGGTTGGCCGTCGACGAGGCCGACCATGTTGATGCCGAAGACGCTTTGCAGCGGCGTGTGCTTGAAGAGATTGTTCAGGACGACGTCGGGGAGCTCGCCGCGCTTGAGCTCGATGACGACGCGCATGCCGTCCTTGTCGGACTCGTCGCGCAGCTCGCTGATGCCTTCGAGCTTTTTCTCGCGCACGAGCTCGGCGATGCGCTCGATGAGCCGCGCCTTGTTAACCTGGTACGGCAGCTCCGTGATGATGATCGCTTCGCGATCGCTGCGCTCGCCGAGCGGCTCGATGTGCGTGCGGCCGCGAACGTAAATGCGTCCGCGCCCCGTGGCATAGGCGCTGACGACGCCTTGGATGCCGTAGATGAGCCCGGCCGTCGGAAAGTCCGGCCCCGGGATCAGCTTGATGAGATCGGCGAGCTCGAGCTTCGGATCCGCGAGCAGCGCCAAGCAGGCATCGATGACTTCGCCGAGATTGTGCGGCGGAATGTTCGTCGCCATGCCGACGGCGATGCCCGATGAGCCGTTGACGAGGAGGTTCGGAAACTTCGCCGGCAGCACCGACGGTTCGGAAAGCGAGCCGTCGTAGTTCGGCACCCAGTCGATCGTTTCCTTGTCGATGTCGTCCCGCATCAGCTCTTCGGCGAGCCGCGTGAGCCGCACCTCGGTGTAGCGCATGGCCGCGGGGTTGTCCCCGTCGATCGAGCCGAAATTGCCCTGGCCGTCGACGAGGCGGTAACGCATCGAGAAGTCCTGCGCCATGCGCACGACCGTGTCGTAGATCGCGGAGTCGCCGTGCGGATGGAACTTGCCCATCACGTCGCCGACGATGCGCGCGCTCTTCTTGTACGCCTTGCCCGCGGTGTTGCCCTGCTCGTACATGCCGTAGAGGATGCGGCGATGGACGGGCTTGAGGCCGTCGCGGACGTCCGGCAGCGCGCGTCCGATGATGACGGACATCGCGTAGTCGAGATACGACCGGCGCATCTCGTCTTCGATGTTGACGGGGACGCGCGGCTCGTTCGAATTCGGGTATTCAGTTTCAGCCATGGATTACCAAGCGTTCATTTCGTGCAGTGTTTCGTGATTCATTTCGCTGCACGATTCGAGCAAATTAAATATCGAGGTTTTTCACGTCGAGCGCGTTGTCCTGAATGAACAGGCGCCGCGGCTCGACCTGATCGCCCATCAGCACCGTGAAGATCTCGTCCGCGCCTACCGCGTCCTCGATCGTCACCTGCAGCAGGCGGCGCGTCTCCGGGTTCATCGTCGTGTCCCAGAGCTGCTCCGGATTCATCTCGCCGAGGCCTTTGTAGCGCTGGATGGAGAGACCTTTCTCCGCGAGCTTGTAGATCTGCTCGAGGAGATCGTCGACGTTCGTGTAGACCGTCGTCTCTTCGCCGTGCTTCACGCTGTACGGCGGCAGGCCAAACGCGGAGAGCTGCTCGTACGCCTTCGCCATCTGGCGATACTCGTACTGCGACACGAGCTCGCCGTTCAGCGTCGCCTTCTTGCCGCTGCCGTTGCTGCCGATCTGGAAGATGATGCTCGCCGCGTCGGTGATCTCGTCGCGCACGAGCTGCACGCCGGCGAAGCCGGCCTTCGTCAGCTCTTCCTGCAGCACCGTGAGTCGCGCCGCGTCCGCGAACGCGTTGCGATCGGCGACGTGCTCGCGCACGAGAATCTCCAGCGCCTCGCGTGGAACGCCGCGCGCCACGAGCTTGCGCTCGTGGCCGCGGAAGTCTTCCATCCGCTGCAGCATGTTGATCAGCGCTTCTCCACGGATCGAGATTCCGCCCTCGGGCGTGATCTCCACCGCCTCGGCGATGCGGCCGAGGAGGAAGCGGGACTTTTCGGTTTCATCCTTGAGGTACGTGTCCTTCTTCCCCTGCGTCACCTTGAACAGCGGCGGCTGCGCGATGTAGAGGTGACCGCGCTTGATCACCTCCTGCATGTGGCGGAAGAAGAACGTGAGGATGAGCGTGCGGATGTGCGAGCCGTCGACATCCGCGTCCGTCATGATGATGATCTTGTGATAGCGCAGCTTCGCGACGTCGAAGTCGTCCGTGCCGATGCCGGTGCCGAGGGCGGTGATCATGAGGCGGATCTCCTCGGAGGAGAGCATCTTGTCGAGGCGCGCCTTCTCGACGTTGAGGATCTTGCCCTTCAGCGGCAGGATGGCCTGGAAGCGGCGGTCGCGGCCCTGCTTCGCGGAGCCGCCTGCGGAGTCGCCCTCGACGAAGAAGATCTCGCAGAAGCGCGGATCGCGCTCCGAGCAGTCGGCGAGCTTGCCGGGGAGTGACGCGGAGTCGAGCGCGCCTTTGCGGCGCGTGAGATCGCGCGCCTTGCGTGCGGCTTCGCGTCCGCGCGCGGCGTCGATGATCTTCTCCGTGATGCGCTTCGCCTCGCGCGGGTTCTCTTCGAAGTACTCGGCGAGACGCTCGTTCACGACCTGCTCGACCCACGTCTTCACGTGCGACGACACGAGCTTGTCCTTCGTCTGCGACGAGAACTTCGGGTCGCGGATCTTGATCGAGACGATCGCGGTCAAGCCTTCGCGAATGTCGTCGCCTTCGAGCGAGAGCTTCAGCTTCTCGAGCACGCCCGTCTCGACGACGTACTTGTTCACGGTGCGCGTGAGGGCGCCCTTGAAGCCGGCGAGGTGCGTGCCGCCGTCCATGTTCTTGATCGTGTTCGTGAACGTGTAGATCGCGTCGGAGTAGCCGTCGTTCCACTGCAGCGCGACCTCGACCTGCTCTCCGTCCTTTTCGTCGCGGATGAAGATTGGCTCGTCGTGCAACGGCGTCTTGTTCTTGTTCAGGTCTTTGACGAACGACACGATGCCGCCTTCGTAGCGGAACTCGTGATGCTTGTCGCTGCGTTCGTCGGCGATCTCGATCTGGATGCCGGAGTTGAGGAACGCGAGCTCGCGCAGGCGCTGCGAGAGCGTGTCGAAGTTCATCTCGGTCACGGAGAAAATCTCCGCATCGGCTTTGAACGTCACGCGCGTGCCGCGGTTCTGCGTCTTCTCGCCCTTGTCGATCGGCTTCGTCGGCAGGCCGCGCTCGTAGCGCTGGCGCCACACGTTGCCGTCGCGATGAATCTCGAGCTCGAGCCACTCGGAGAGGAAGTTCACGACCGAGACGCCGACGCCGTGCAGACCGCCGGAGACTTTGTACGAGTTGTTGTCGAACTTTCCGCCCGCGTGCAGCTCGGTCATGATGACCTCGGCCGCCGAGCGATTCTCTTCCTTGTGCAGATCGACCGGGATGCCGCGGCCGTTGTCCTCGACCGTCACCGAGTTGTCGAGATGGATCGTGACGCGGACCTTGTCCGCGTAGCCCGCGAGCGCCTCGTCGATGGCGTTGTCGACGACCTCGTACACCATGTGATGCAGGCCGGTGATGTCATCGGTGTCGCCGATGTACATGCCCGGGCGCTTGCGCACGGCGTCGAGCCCCTTGAGGACTTTGATGTCTTCTGCTGTGTAGTTTTCTGCCATCGAGGTCGCTTTCGTGAAGCTCTTTTCGGGCTGTTTCCCGCGGCGCGGCGGGAGGGGAAGTACGCCAGCGAGAAGAACGCGAAAACGGCAGTAAAAAATTGCCTACGGATGCGCCTTCTCAGGCGAAATCGCGCGAGGCCGTAACTCTCCCGTTTTCAACGGTTAGGCGGCGGTGCGGACCGGCTTCGAGAACGGCGAGAAACGCCTCCTTGGCGGAGGTGGCGAAGACCTGGGTCGACGCGGGCAGATTCGAGAGCAGTTGCTGGAGGATTTCGAGGTCGAGCTCGGCATCGATGTCGTCGAGAAGAAAGAGCGGCGCCTCGTCGTGGCGACGGCGAAAAAGCTCGAGCTTCGCGAACTTGAGGAAGAGGACGATCATCTTCTGCTCGCCGCCGGAAAGGACTTCGGCGGCATGCCGACCGTCGACGAGAAAATCGACGAGATCGCGCTGCGGACCGGCGAGCGTCATGCGAGCGCGCAGCTCCTCGCGGCGCTTCTTCGCGAGATCGGTCGTCGTGTTCGGCGCGTACGAGAGCTCGACGTTCGCGACGTGATAGCCGTGGCGCTGCACGATCTCGCGAAACACGTTCGCGAGATCGGCGGCGTACGCAGAGCGCGCGCGATGCACCGCGTTCGCCGCGACCATCAGCTCGTTGTCCCACGCATCGAGCGTCGACTGCGACTGCGTCTTCGCCGCAATCTCCGCGAGCAGCGTGTTGCGCTGCCGCAGCACGCGCATGTAGCGCGACGTGTGCTCGACGTACGCGGGATTGACCGTGGCGATGCCGCGATCGAGAAAGCGCCGGCGCTCGTCCGGCGTGCCGCGAATGGCATCGAGCCGCGCGGCGGAGTACGCGAACACGCTCAGCGCGGCGAGATACGCCGGCAGCGTCACCTTCTCGCCGTTGATCATCAGCACGCGCTTCTTCGTCTCGCCCGTCTCCAGTCCGACCGAAACGTTGCGCGTGATCGCGTCGCGCTCGACGCTGCCGCTCACGAACACGCTCGGCGCGTCGAAGCGAAAGACGCTCGCGGTGCGCGTCGTGCGAAAGGACTTTGTGGTGGAGAGGAAGTAGATGGCCTCGAGGAGGTTCGTCTTCCCCTGGCCATTGCGGCCGACGAGGATGTTCGACCGCGGATGAAACTCTGTGTCCGCCTCGGCGAGGTTGCGAAAGTTCTGGGTGGTGATCGCGCGGAGGATCAAGCGAGCCGCATCGGCATCACGACGTACAAGTAGTCATACGGCAGATCCTCGGACGCGGTCGCGGGACGGCCGATGCACTGGCTGTTCTCGTCCTTGAGATCGAGCGACACGCTCGGCGTATCCGTCGCACTGAGGAAATCCATCACGTACGCCGCATTGAGGCCGACGAAGAACGGCTGGCCGGCGTAGTCGATGGGCACCGTCTCGCGCGCGTCGCCGAGCTCGGGATTCGTCGACGACACCGTGAGCTTGCCCGGTGCGAAGTCGAAGCGGATCGCGCGCGTGCGCTCGTTCGCGACGAGAGAGATGCGCTTGATCGTCGACAGCAACCGCTCGCGATCGACCATCACGCGTCGATCGTTGTCGCGCGAGATCACTTCCATGTAGTTCGGGAAGTTCACGTCGATCATGCGCGCGAGCAGACGGCGATCGCCGGCCTCGAAGTAAAGCTGATTCTCCGAGACGCCGAAGCGCACGTTGCCTTCTTCGCCGCCTTCGAGACGGAGGATTTCGTCGAGCGCCTTGCGCGGAATGAGGATCGTGAGGTCGGAACCCTTCTTGCCTTTCGCGCCGGTGATGCCGGACGGAAAGTTGATGAGCGCCATGCGATGGCCGTCGGTGGCGACCATCTCCATCTTGTTCGGCTGCACCTTGAGCAGCGCGCCGTTGAGCTGGAAGCGCGTCTCCTCGTGCGTGATCGCGAACTTCACTTTGCCGACCATCGTCTTCAGCTCATCGAGCTGGATCGAGTAGCCCTCGCCCACGTTCACCGTCGGCAGCGTCGGGTAATCCTCGGCGGGGAGTCCGAGGAGGCGGAACTTCGCGGTGCCGGACTCGATGAGCATCGAGTTGTTTTCCTGCATCGTCATGTGCACGTCGTCATCGGGGAGCGAGCGCACGATGTCGAACAGGCGCTTGGCTTCGATCGTCACACCGCCCGGCGTCGTGATGCGCGCCGCGCACGAGCTGAGAATCGTCACGTCGAGATCGGTCGCCGCGATCTGCAGGCGCCCGTCGGCGGCTTTGAGCAGCACGTTCGACAGGATCGGAATCGTCGAGCGCTTTTCGACGACGCCCTGGCAAAGCTGCAGCTCTTTCTGAAGATCCGCTTTTCCGACTGTCAGCTCCATGGGTTCTCTTCCTTCAAACCAGATCTTTATCTCTTAGTAGGGATAGTAGTAGGCGGT
>DATELS010000210.1:0-6009 GCA_035276365.1 Thermoanaerobaculia bacterium | reverse complement strand
AGATCGTCCACGTCCTCGCGGCACGTGACGCAATCCTCGAGATGCGTCTCGATGATCTCCGTGTCGGCGGCATCCGCCGTTTCTTCGACGTAAGGGACGAGCTGCGTTTCGAAGTCGAGATGTTCGTTTGCGTTCATGCGCGGGACATCCTTCTGGCCAGGCGTTCGCGCGCCGATTTGCGGAGATTGATCACCTGTTGCCGGGTGATGCCGAGGAGGTGGGCGATCGTGGTGTCGTCGAGGGGGAGGTCGTTGGAGATCGCCGCCAACTCGGCGGGAGTCTGTTCCAGAGCGTCGGCCAACTCCCTCAATGACGTCACGCCCGATTGGATGAAGAGCGTGACGACATTGGCGCTCTCCGGTGTACGCAGATTGAGCAGCAGAGCCTTGCGCTGCATCGGCCGCAATGCCTTGATCTCGCACCACAGTGCGTGCACATCGACGAACTGTCCCCGCGGTTGCGCGTCGGCGGGACGCGCGCGCGTGCTCTGCGTTGTGGCGACGCGCGTGTCGTTGACGCCCCAAAGACGGACCGTGAGATCGACGAGCGTGTCCAGCAGCACCGGCCCGCGCAGCGCCTGCAGAATCGCCACGAGCGCGTCGGCCGGACGGGACGCGTCGAGCATCGCCGCGGTGGTCTCCTTCGGTGTCATGACCGCATGCGCAACGGGCTGTTGTCCGTGGAACGCGGCCAGTCCCGCGACGATCTCGTCGTGCACGGTCCATCGCGTGAGCCGCGGGTCGCGCATCAGAATGTAGCGGATGCGGTTCTTGAGACGCGTGTGTGCCGGAAATGCCGCGCGGAGATGGTCATTGATCGCGTTGTAGGTCAGGCCAGCGACATACCGCGGGAGATCGCGGACGGCGTCGTCGGGCGAGGAAGAGAGATCGCGCAGCTTGAGGAGCAGGCGGAGATGAACCATCGCCGCGATGTCGCCCGCGTCCTGGCGCAATAAGACGGAGCGTCGGCCGTGACGCGACAGGATGTCGTCGATCAACGGCGCGGCCACGTCCGCAATCAGACGCGCGATCTCGGCCTCCCGTGCATCCTCTTCGTAGCGAAGCAGCATGTCCAAGCGAGGATCGTTCAAGGGGGCGGAGCTCACGCGTATCGCTCTCGACTGACGTGGAAACCGAGGGCCGTATTACCACCCAGAAACTTTTCCATCCACTCATAAGCATGCTCGATCTCACGTCAAACGGCTCGTCTGTACATCCTGAACGAACGAGAGAGAGAACCATGAATATGCGATGGATTCACGCGGCAGCATTCGCTTTGTTACTGGCAAGCGCTGCATTTGCAGCGCAGCCGAGCGTCCCGGAGAAATTCACGGACGACGCGACTCCTGATTTCGAGCCGACGGTCTTTCGACTCCGCGACCTCAGCGACACCTGGGGCACGGTCACGGTATCGATCCGGCATTTCGGCAGCCTCGACGTCCGGAACTACGTCGTGTCGAAGGTCGGCACCACCTTCACCCGCGGCTATCTGCCCACACCTATCGACAAGCCGCACTCATACGATCCGTATCTCTACGCCAGCCAGTACGGAACCGGTACCGCGGCGTACCGTCTGTACTGCGTCGGCATCGTCGGGGATCTGACGAAGGGTGTCGAGCACAATTCCATCACGGTGTGGCGTTCCGACAATCACGGGCGCGATCAGTTCCGCACTCTCCCCTATCAAATCGTCGACAGCGGCACGGGCGCCGGCACCATCTCCAATCCCGACGGCACGTATGAGAAGCGGGTGGTCGACAAGCCGACGATCGCCGTCAATGGCTATCTCCCCAGCCGCGGGTACGTTTACGTCGCATACATGCGCAACACGACCGTCTACAACTCGGCTACGAATGCGAAGATCAAGGAGTACCAGTCGGTCTATGCCGCGCGCAGTACGGACGGCGGAAACACGTGGCAGACGCCGCAACTCGTCTATTCGAACGAGAACGGCACCGGGAAAATCAATTCCGCTCACATCGTGGCGGCGAATGGGACCGGATATCTCTATATCGCGTGGGTCCGTTACCAGGGCTGGAGCGGCGGCATCATGCTGGCGCGCTCGCCGAGCTCCGGGACGGTCACGGGCTCGTGGGTGCTCGACACGACCGGACCGACCGGGTACATGCAGACCGGAGGAGAGAGCACCAAGAGCAACGACATGGTCCGCCAGACCCTTGTGATCATGCGCCACAACGCCGTGGCCAATAAGCTGATCATGGTTTGGAACGAGCCGGATGGAAGCTCACCGTCCGCCACGCACGACGTTTATTACGCGGAAAAAGGCACAGGCGGATGGTCGGTCTGGAACGGCGTGAAGAAGCTGAAAGTAAGCAGTGACCGCCCGCCTTGCGGCACGACAGAGACGGCGACCGATCAGGTGCGGCCCACGCTCGATTATGACGGCAGCGGGAAAATCACCATCGCCTATTACGACCGTCAGCAGGACTGCGCCAATGATCTTTACAACGTGTGGTTCGCGCAGCTCACGACCGGCAGCACGACGCCGGCCGTCGTGGCGCAGGTCCCGATCCCATTCGCCGATCTGAACGGCTCGAGCTCATCCGACCTCGACGCGAACGGCGAGCGTATCGGCGACTACTTCGATCTCTGGTGCGACACCGCGACCTGCTATACGGCGTGGATCGGAACGCCGCGCAACGCGTCCGGCACACCGCAGGGCGATTTGCTGGTCACAACGATTCAATGAGTTCGCACGGGTGCGGCGGCGATCGCCGCACCCGCTTTCCCTACTTCCTTCCAAACTTCTCCCCAAACCCGCGAATCGCCTCGGGCGGGAGGTGATAGTCCTCGCAATGCAACGCGGCGCTGGTGATGCCGAGCGTGCGCAGGCGGTGGTAGTGACGCTCCGCGTTGGGCCAGTCGATGCGGCCAATCGTCGGAGCGAGATCGGGCGCGAACGTCGAGAGCAACGCGGAGAACATGCAGCCCATGATCTCGTTCGGGTCGTCGTGGCCGACCCAGTTCAGCGCGTCCATTCGTTCCGCGGGCATCGCGGTCAGCATCTCGCGCGTGACGCTGTACATCTGCTCCACGGACTGCGGCAGTCGTAGCAATCCGCCTTCGGTGAAGAGGATGTCGCCTTGTTGTTCGAGGCGTGCGCGGGCGTCGGCGGTGCGGAAGCAGTGCGGGGCGGAGTCGTCGACGATCAGCGTGCCGGGGTTGACGCGCGCGATGTCGAGGAGATTGGGAACATTCGTCGCGCCGACGATCAGCGTCGCGGAGTATATCTCCTCGGCCACTCCCTTGCGCGACGCGGCGATGCGCACCTCGCCTCGATATCCGGCATCGGCGATCAATGTTTGGCGCAGTTGTTCGAGTCGTTTTTCGGCGCCGTAGACATCGCACAGCACGATCTCGCGCGGATGCGGGAGCACGCGCGCCATGAGCATTAGCACCGTGGAACCGATGGATCCGGCGCCCAGGAATCCGACGCGTTCCTGTTCGAGCGCGCGTCCCGATTCGGCGAGCAGGCGCTCCACCGCGAGCACCACCGCGCTCGCCGTCACCGCGTGACCGGTCGTGATCTTCGGCAGACGCGCGTCATCGCGCGGAATCGACTCCGCGTACGACGTCGCGGACGGAATGAGTCCCGTCAGCGCGACCGTGCGCGCGCCGACGCGTCCCGCGGCCTCGCACGTCTCGAGCACCGCGCGCACCGTGCGCGCCTCGTCGAGATACACCTCGTCGTCGAACATCGGCATGAAGAAGAGGCCAAGGCGGCCGTACTGCGTGGAGAGGAGGTTGAACCAGTACGGCTGGTCGTCGAACAGCGTGCGGATGCTCTCGCGCGTCACGCCGTTCGCGAGTACGGAGAGCGGCACGGTCAGAATCGCGGCGGCATCGATCGGCGCGATTTCCTTCGCCTCGACGAGCTGCGCGAGCGATCGCTCGACGGGACGCGTGCGCGGCGCGAGCGCGGCGGAGAGCTCCTCCACCGTCGCACACGTGAACATCGACTCGGGCGCGATCTCCAGCTTCTGCGCGATGCGCAGCGCGGCCAGCGAATCCATCCCGTACTCGGCTAGCGGAACGTCCGACGCAATCTCCTCGACGTCCACCTTCAACACTTCGGCGACGACGCGCCGCACGTCGACATGCGCCGGCGCGGGCTCCGCCGCGCGCGGGCCATGCCAATAGCGTTTGCGCTCGAACGGATACGGAGGCAGCGACACGCGACGGCGTCCGGTGAGCGTCGCGCGCCACTGCGCGAGCGTCGCATCGTCGTAGGACGATGAGGCGTCGACACTCGACGCGAGCTTCGCGAGCAACTCCTCGCGATCGCTCGCGACGAATCCCGCGCGCACGCGGAAATGCATCCGCCCGACGAGCAAGGTGTACGCGACGTCCGCGAGATCCTCGTCCGACGTCTTCAGCCATCGCGCGAAGCCATCGAGCACGCGACGCAGCTCACGCTCACCGCGCGCGGAGAACGCGAAAAAGTACGAATCGAGTTTCTTCGTCGCGACCGGAGCAACCACCGGCGCTTCTTCGAGAATGACGTGCGCGTTCGTCCCGCTGAATCCGAACGAGCTGACGGCGGCGCGGCGCGGCGCATCCGCCGATCGTTCCCACGCGCGCAATTCCGTGTTGACGAAGAACGGACTTCCGTCGAGCGGCAGATGCTCGTTCGCGGCGCGGAAGTGCAGCGACGGCGGAATCTGCGCGTGCTCCAGCGCCAGCACGGCTTTGATCAACCCCGAGATGCCCGCCGCGGTGATGGCGTGGCCGATGTTCGTCTTCACCGATCCGAGCGCGCAGAACGCGCGGCGATCGGTGTGGCGGCGGAACGCGTCGACGAGCGCGCGCACTTCGATCGGATCGCCGAGCTTCGTGCCCGTGCCGTGCGCCTCGACGTAGCCGATCGTCTCCGCGCGCACGTTCGCGCGCTCCAGCACTTCGACTTCGAGATCCGTTTGCGCACGCGCGCTCGGCGCGGTGATGCCGTTCGTCCGTCCATCCTGATTGATGCCCGTGCCCTTGATGACCGCGCGGATGCGATCGCCGTCGCGCAGCGCCGAGGCGAGCGGCTTGAGCACGATCGCGCCGACCGCCTCGCCCGGCACGAAGCCGTTCGCATCCTGATCGAATGCGCGGCAGACGCCGTCCGGCGACAGCATCCCCGCGTTGCCCGCGAGTCGATGCAGATTCGGCGTCGTGCCGACGTACACGCCGCCCGCAAGCGCGATCGTGCAGTCGCCACTGCGCAACGCCTGACACGCGAGATGCACGGCGACGAGCGACGACGAGCACGCGGTGTTCACGGCGACGCTCGGGCCGCGCAGGTCGAGGAAGTACGAGATGCGCGACGCGAGCACGGAGCCTTCGTTGCCCCAGAACGACGGCGGCTCGGCGATGCCATCGGCGAACAAACGCACTTGATAGTCGCCCTTTGCGACACCGACGTACACGCCGCAGCGATCGCCGCCGCGCGCGTAGCCCGCATCGTCGAGCGCGTTCCAGCACTCCTCCAGGAACAACCGTTGCTGCGGATCCGACATCTCCGCCTCGGCTCCCGACATGTTGAAGAACAGCGGATCGAACAGGTCGATGTCGTCAAGAAACGCGCCGCGCCGATGTTCGGGAAGGTCGCTCTCCGTCCAGCGCCCCGGTGGCACGTCGCGGAACGAGCAGTGCCCTGCGGCCAGGTTGCGCCAGAACGCGTCGACGTTTTCGGCGTCGGGAAAACGGCCGGCGATGCCGATGATCGCGATGTCCTCGGCGACCGGCTCCGGCGTCTGCACGACGACCGGCGCCTGCTTGCCGATGAACGCGGTGAGCGCGGTGAGGTTCGGGTAGTCGAAGAGCACGGTCGGCGGGAGCGAGAGCGCGAGCTGGTCGTTGATGCGGCGCACGAGCTCGACGCCGAGGATGGAGTCGACGCCGAGGTCGACGAAGGGGGCGTCGGCGTCGAGGTGCGAGGGGTTCATGCCGAGGCAGTTCGCGGTGATCTCGCGGAGTGTAGCGACGGCCGCCTCGGCCGTCGGCT
>DATELS010000209.1:0-2644 GCA_035276365.1 Thermoanaerobaculia bacterium | reverse complement strand
CGCGCTCGCGATCGCCGCGCTCGCGGTCGCAGGATGGGATCGCGTCCGACTCGATCGACGCTGGCTCGATCTCCTCGTCGTCCTCGTCATCGTCGCCGATCTTCTGCCGCGCGCGCGTCCGCTCCTCGCCACCGCGCCGTTCCAACGCCATCCCGTGCCGTACGCGCGCGCCATCGGCACCGGCGCGAAGTTCCTCCACTTCGGCGAGACCGATCTCGCGCATCGCGAGGCGTGGATCTCCGGCTATCTCAATCTCTACGACCGCCGCTTCGACGCGTTCACGCCCGCGCCGCTCATCGACGAGCGTTACCTCCGCGACTATCGCGAGCTGCTCGCGAAGCCGACGCATGTCGCGCTCGCGACGCGCGGCATCGGCTTCACGCTCACGAAGCTCGCATTGGTTCGCCCGTTCGTGCCGATCGCTCGCTCCGGCAACGTCATCGTGTACGAGGGCTACTACGCCGCGCCGATGGCCGCGCATCTCTGGCGCGCGCCGTCGATGATGATGCGTCCCGCGCGGTGGAGCGTCGACACGTCACACGCGCGCGTGACGATCGACGCGCCGCACGACGGCATCCTCGTCTTGCGCCAGCAAGCCGCGCCCGGATGGCGCGTGACGATTGACGGCGCACCCGCGCCACCATTGATCGTCGATGGTGTCTTTCGCGGAGTGCAGCTCGCGCGCGGGCGACATGAAGTCGTGTGGACGTATCGTCCGATGCCGTTTTTCATCGGCGGCGCGATGACGCTCATCACACTCGTCGCGATGCAACTTTCTCTTTTTGTCAAGCGTTCGCGCGCACGATGAACGAAGAAAAATTTTTCTTCCTGTCCCTCGAATCTCAAGTAGTAGAATCTCGCTCCTCCAGAACACATCCGCTGAGGTTGAACGCAAACATGGTAAGCATCGACGATCGCTTGAACGCCATCATCCGCGAGTTGATCGGGAACGGAATTACGCTGGCTCAGGCAGTCGAGGCTTTCGAGGGCAAGTACATCGTCGCGGCGATGACGTCGAGCAAGGGCAACGTCACGCAGGCGTCGCGCAAACTGGGCGTGCACCGCAACACGCTGCACAACAAGCTGCGCACGCAGACGATGCTCAATGGCTTCGCCGAGTCGGTCCGTCCCGTCCGCCGCCGTCCGCACGTCTCTCACAACAAGGTGGGAGAGCGCGCGGCGAAGAGGCCGCCGCGCAGATAAACTGCGCGCGTGACGAAAGCCTCGATCGCACTTCCGCAGCGCCCTCCGCTTCACGACGCGATCCTCGACCTCCTCCACGAGCGCGGCAGCCGTCTCCTCGGCGTGAAGGAGATTCACGAGCGCCTGGCCGGCAACGACGCGTCGCGTGAGGAAGTCGAGCGCGCGGTCGAGGAGCTCGAGCAGGACGGCGCGATCCTCGCCGTCCGCGGCAAGCGCTACTCGCTCCTCGAGTTCACGCCGTATCACGCCGGCACGATCAAGGTTTACAACGACGGCCACGGCTCCGTCCTCGGCGCGCCCGGAGAGCCGGAGATCTACATCGACCGCCGCCAGCTCAAAGGCGCGATGAACGCGGACCTCGTCGTCGTGCGCGTGGAGAAGAAGAACGCGAAGGTGCGCCGCATCCGCGGACGCGAGTACGTCGACGGCGAAGTGATCCGCATCCTCCGACGCGCGCATCGCACGGTCGTCGGACGTTTTCACCTCGAGCCCAAGCCGTACGTCGTGCCGTTCGACGCGCGCATCGACACCGACATCTTCATCGCGCCCGATGCGACGATGGACGCGCGCGAAGGCGAGATGGTGAACGTCGAGATCGATCGCTATCCCGATCGCTCCACCGATTTCGCCAGCGGCCGCATCGTCGAAGTGCTCGGCTTCATCGGCGATCCCGGCGTCGACATCGAGATCGTGATCCGCAAGCACCACATCCCGCACAACTTTCCGGAGGATGTGTTGCGCGAGGCGGATGCGATCGCGCAGGAAGTGCCGGCGGACGTGATCGCGCAGCGCGTCGATCTGCGCGAGCGCAACATCGTCACGATCGACGGCGAGACGGCGAAAGACTTCGACGACGCGGTCGAAGTGCAGAAACTCCCGAACGGCAACTACCTCCTCGGCGTGCACATCGCCGACGTCTCGCATTACGTGACCGAGGGGAGTCTGCTCGATGCGGAGGCATTCGAGCGGGCGACGTCGGTCTACTTTCCCGGCCGCGCGATTCCGATGCTGCCCGAACGATTGTCGAACGGCATCTGCTCGCTCAATCCGAAGATCGAGCGGCTCACGTTCACGTGCGAGATGGAGATCGACGCGCGCGGACGCTTCCTCGATCACAAGATCTACAAGTCCGTGATCCGCACGCGCGAGCGGATGACCTACACCGAAGTCAACGCCATCCTCACCGCGCGCACGCCGGAGCACGAACAGCGCTACGGCGATCTCATCCCCGACTTCGAACGGATGCACGCGCTCTACGAGATCCTGCGCGCGAAGCGCGAGCAGCGCGGATCGATCGACTTCGACCTCCCCGAGGCCGAGGTCATCCTCGACGAATCGGGCGACATCACCACCATTCGAGGCACGGAGCGCAACGTCGCCCATCGCCTCATCGAAGAGTTCATGCTGGCCGCGAACGAAACCGTGGCCCGCGAGCTAGTCA
>DATELS010000208.1:0-2155 GCA_035276365.1 Thermoanaerobaculia bacterium | reverse complement strand
CGATCACTTGAAAGGGAAGAAGCCGATCGAGCCCGCGACGTCGACGGCATGCGTCGAGCGCGCGAATGACGGCGCCGACTTCGCGGACGTGCGCGGACAGGCGCAGGCGAAGCGCGCGCTCGAAGTCGCGGCCGCGGGCGGCCACAACGTGATGATGATCGGGCCGCCGGGATCGGGAAAGACGATGCTCGCGAAACGGCTGGCGACGATCCTTCCGCGCCCGTCACTCGCGGAGGCGATCGTGACGACGAAGATTCACTCCGTCGCCGGCGTGCTGCCCGCGGGCAGCGGACTGTTGTCGCGACGCCCATTCCGCGCGCCGCATCACACAATCTCGACCGCGGGTATGGCCGGCGGCGGCGCGCCGCTGCGGCCGGGCGAGGTGAGTCTCGCGCATCACGGCGTGTTGTTCCTCGACGAGCTGCCGGAGTTTCGTCGCGAGACGCTCGAGGTGATGCGCCAGCCGATGGAAGATGGTCGCGTGACGATCGCGCGCGCCGCGCGCACGACGGAGTTCCCCGCGCGCTTCACGCTTGCCGCCGCGCTGAATCCATGTCCATGCGGATTCTTCAACGATCACCGTCGCGAGTGCGTGTGCAACGATCATCAGATCGCGCGATACCTCGCGAAGATCTCCGGGCCGTTGCTCGACAGAATCGATCTGCAGGTCGAAGTCGCGGCGTTGACGACGGAGGAGATCGCATCGGCTGAACAAGCGGAATCGTCGTCGTCGATTCGCGAGCGCGTCGATTACGCGCGTCGCATTCAACGCGAGCGATTTCGGGGCGACGACATTCAATGCAACGCGGAGATGACGCCGCGACACATGCGCCGCCACTGCGATCTCGATCCTCCCTCGCGCCGCCTCCTCACCGCCGCCATCGAGCGCCTCGGCCTCTCCGCGCGGGCGCACGACCGCATTCTCAAGGTGTCGCGAACGATCGCCGATCTGGCGGCGGCGGACCGGATCGAGTCCTCCCACCTGGCTGAGGCCGTTCAATACCGGGCGTTGGACCGGGCGTACTTTCGCTGAGCTCGCTGGGCCGCTAAGACGAGCGGCCCCAGCGACTTACGCCCAAAATGCGTTCTCTGGCGGTGTGCGTTTTTTGGAAACGAATTCAAATAACTCAGAATATCCGTTTCCGCCGTCACGTTTTCCGAACGCGAAACACGTGCGATTAATTGTTGACAAAATGGGTCCAGTTTTTATGATCATGCAACGTACGCCTGAGAGGTATGCAGTTGTGGTGGGTGAGGAGTCGGGTCATGCCTTTTGAAAAGTGGGAGCCGCATCCTGAATTCGAACGCTTCCCCGCTTCCGCGACGATCGTTCAATCCCGGCTCATCCGCCTCCCGTCGCCCGTGGCGAACATGCTCAAGCTGCGCGGCAAGAGCAGCGCGAACCTCTACTACGACAAGAAACGAAAAGTGATCGGCATCCGGCCGCTGGACAAGAAAGAAGAAGGCTCCGCGAAGATCCGCCAGTCCGACAAGTCGACGTCGTTGCACGTGCCCAGCTTCTTCCGCTTCTACGACATCGAAGTGCCCGGCATCAAACGCTTCCACTGCTGGTACGACGAGAAAGAGCGCATGGCGATGATCGACATCTCGAAGCCATCGCCGCGCGGAAGACCAGCGGGAACGTAACCGCACTGACAACCAACAACCAGCAACAAAAAGGGCGGCCCGTCAGGCCGCCCTTTTCTTTTCTAGTGTCCGACTGCTCGCAAGCGCCGCACGGTGGGCTGCGCCCAGAACTCCGTGATCTCGCGCAGCGCCTCGTCCGTCATGCCCATGTTCGGAGCAGAGAACGAGACCGGTCCGGTCACTGCCGGCTTCGGATCGGGGAAGAAGCCGCCGTTGTTGTCGAAGAGCTGCGTGATCGACGCGAGCGGGATCTGCGTGTGGTACGACGCGTTGATCGCCTTGATGAACTCATTCCCCATCATCAGGTAGCCGAGGTCCGTGAGGTGGAAGCCGTCGAAGCTGAAGAAGCCGCCGGTCACGAACGCGCCGTTCACGTTGATCGGTCCGAGCTGCTCGCCCGCCGTCGACGTCACGCGATCGAACAGTCCCTTCACGTCGGCGACCGGGATGTTGCGCGCCGCCGCGGCGTCCTGAATGATCTTGTTGTACTCCGCGACGCGCGTGAGCA
>DATELS010000207.1:0-5877 GCA_035276365.1 Thermoanaerobaculia bacterium | reverse complement strand
CGAGCGGCGCGGGCTCGCGGCGCAGGCAGTCGGTCTGACCGGCCGCTGTACACGGAACCGTGTACTCGACCGTGAGGTTACGCGACTGCGTGAAGTCGTCGCTGTTCTGATAGCCGCCGAGAACGCGGTAGTACCAGTCGCTGCCGAGCGCGCCCGCCTGGCGAACGTCGGCGCGCTTCGTGTTCAACTCGCCGAGGGTCAGCATCGCGCGGCCGCCGGGAGTGAGTCGCGGCGACTTCGTCGTCATGTTCAACACGCCGCTGAATGCATTCGGTCCGTACAGCGCGGAGCCCGGACCGCGCACGAGCTCGACGCTCGCCATCTCATCGACGGGATACGAAAGCGCCGCCCACTCCTGCGCGCCGAGGAACGGAACCGAGGGATCGCGTCCGTCGATCAGCGTGAGGATGCGGCGATTGAGCGAGCTGTTGAACCCGCGCGCGTTGAAGTTGAGATCGAAGAGACCGCTCTGCGTGTAGTCGACGCCGGGCGCGTTCTCGATGATCTTCGGCGCTTGTCCCGACGGCGCGGCGGCGGCGATGTCTTCCTGCGCCGCGACGGTGACCGCGGCGGGAGCTTCGACGACGCGCTCCGTGCGACGCGATGCGGAGTACACGGTGATCGTCTCCGCGACGCTCAGGTTCCAGTCGACCTGCTTGTCGACGCGCGTCGTGGTGTTGCTCGTGACGTTCACGTTCTCTTCCTTCGCCGCCTGATCGCCGGCGACGAACGTCACGGAGTACGTACCGGGCGGTACGGAGATGTTGAAGTTGCCGTTGGCGTCGGTCAGATCGACCTTCGACAACTCGACGACTTGCACGATCACGCCGCCGATGCCGGTGCCGTTGCTGCGCGTGATGCGGCCGGCAATCGTGCCGTTGGCGGCGAACAACGAGCTCGCGGAGAGGATGAGGATTCCGAGACAGAGGGCACGAATCGAGCGGCGGGCATCGCCCATGGCGCAAACCTCCTCAGGTTGGTTGAAACGATTGAACTGAATGGACGCAATGAAGTTAGCGGGAGCGTCGAGTGCCGTCAACGGGAGATTACGGCACGAACGATCGTGCCGCAGACACCGGCGCGCTCGGAATGCGCGTCCGCACCAGCGTCCCGATTCCCATCTCGCTCTCGACCGTGATCGACCCGCCGTGCATCGCCGCGATTTGCTGGCAGACCGGTAACCCGATGCCCGTGCCGTTGCGTTTCGTCGTGAACAGCGGCTCGAACAGATGCGGCAATACGTCGGCCGGAATGCCCGAGCCTTCATCGCGCACGCTGATCTCGACCGCGTCGTCATCGCGTCGTGCGCCGACCGCGATCGTGCCGCCGCTCGTCATCGCGTCGCGCGCGTTCACGACGAGATTCGTGACGAGTTGATGCAGTTGATCGGCGTCGGCGTCGATGACGAGTTCGTCGTCGCATGCGATCGTGACCAGTGCGTTCTTGCCGACGACCGTGCGCAGCTCGCCGACGACGTCGTGCAGCCACTCGCACACGTCGAGTCGCTTGCGCGCCGGCTCCGCGGGATTCGCGAAGCGCAGGATCTGTTGCGAAATGCGCTTGCCGCGCTTCACACCCGAGGAGAGTTGCTCCGCGAGCCGCGCGATCTTTTCATCGCTGCCGTAGCGGCGGGCGAGGATGTCGACCGCGGGTTGGATCGTCATCAGCGCATTGTTGAATTCGTGCGCAACGGTTGCCGCGACGCGGCCGAGGGAGTCGACGCGGCGGGCTTGCTCGAGACGTGACTCGAGCTCGAGTCGCGCGGTCACGTCTCGCGCGATGATGACGATGCCGTTCACGCCTTCGACTTGCAGCATGTTCACGCCGGTGCCTTCGCACCAGCGCCACGCGCCCGCTTTGTTGCGCACGCGGCACACGAGCTCGGAGCGACGGTCGGTGCTCGCCGCGAGCACGCGCAGCGCTTTCTCGACGCGCGGCTGATCGTCGGGGTGAAAGAGCGACAGCGCGTCGATGCCGAGCAGCTCCTCGGACGTGAAGCCGAGGATTTGCTCGACCGAGCCGCTGACGAAGGTGGCGGTGCGGCTCTCGTCGACGATCGCGACGAGGTCGAAGCCGTTCTGCACGATCGAGCGGAAGCGGTGCTCGCTGATCTCGAGCTCGCGGCGCAGACGATTGCGCTCGGTCATGTCGCGATTCGCGTTGAGCACCGCGGGACGTCCGCGAAAGTTCGTCAGCGCCATCGTGTTTTCGAGCTCGAGCTCGGTGCCGTCCGCGCGCCGATGCAGCGTCGCGAACGGAACTCCCGGCGCGCCTGCGAGGAGCGCGAGCGCCTGCTGCTTGCCGGCTTCGTAGTCGAGTGAGAGATCGGCCATCGACATGCCGATCAGCTCGCGGCTCGTGTAGCCGTACATCTCGAGCGCGCGCGGATTCGCGTCGGTGATCGTCGCGGTGCGCGCGTCGACGACGAGCAGCGCGTCGTTCGAGCATTCGAACAGCGTGCGGTAGTCGCGCTCCGATTCTTCGATCGCCGCCTCGTGCTCTTTTTGCAGCGTGATGTCGCGGACGACCGCGATGACGTACTCCGGCTCGCCGGCCGCGTTGCGTCCGAGGGATGCGCTGAGATTCGCCCACACCGCGGAGCCGTCCTGGCGCAGGTAACGCTTGTCGATCGAGTACGACGTCACGTCGCCGTCGATGAGCTCCGCGCGTCTCTTCGTGTCCATCGGCAGATCGTCGGGATGCGTGAGCTCGCGGAAATGACGATGGAGCAGCTCTTCCGCGCGATAGCCGAGCATCTGTGCGAATTGTTGATTGACGCGCAGCCAGCGGCCTTCGAAGTCGACGTGCGCGATGCCGACGCTCGCATTCTCGAACGTGTCGCGAAAGCGCCGCTCGCTATCTTCGCGCTCGGTGATGTCGCGATCGACGCCGAAGAAGCCTGCGATCGCGCCATGGCCATCGAAGAACGGTCCGCCGCTCGACTCGAGCCAGCGCCATCCCTCGCGTTTCGACTTCCACCGAAAGACTTCGCCGTGCCATCCGCCGCGCGTTTGCGTCGCGCGTTCGAGAAGCGCGTCCGCGCGTTCCCGGTCGTCCGGATGCATGAGCATCATGAACGAAGGCAACGCGAGGATTTCGTCGTTCGTGTAACCGATGACGCGCTCCGCCGCGCGGTTCGAATACAAATGCCGCCCCTCGGCATCCACGATCCAGATCCAGTCCGTGGAAGACTCACAAAGGGCAGCGAACATTTGCGGCGGAATGGCTTGCACAACAACTTCTCCAGGAGCGCATTGTGGGAAAGGCGGGTTACGCTGTGATTACTCAAAGCGTGATCGCGGAAACGATTTTGTGAACGGGAGACGAATGTCATGACAACGATCCCTTCCAGCCCATCGAGCCTTGGTCGCCGTCTCGTGGTGTGTCTCGACGGAACGTGGAACAGCACGACGAACGAGAGCGAGCGCGAAGATCACAGCAAGGTTTTTCGTCCGACGAACACGCTGAAGGTGTGCCGCGCCGTGCTTCCCGATGCGGACAGGCAACAGCTCGTCTACTACGACGTCGGCGTCGGCTCGCTCGCGCAGTATTCGGGTTTCGCCAACAAGCTCCTGCACACCGCCGATCGTTTCCTCGGCGGCGCCTGGGGCGCGGGCTTCGAAGGCAACGTCGAAGACGCGCTGCATTTCCTGATGCTGAATCGCGAGCCGAACGACGATGTGTTTCTGTTCGGCTTCAGCCGCGGCGCGGCGACGGCGCGCGCGGTGACGCGCTTTCTCGAATGGAGCGGCGGACTCCTGCCGAAGAAGGACGCGTATTACTTCCCGTTCTTCTTCCGCGCGTATGTCGAGTCGCACGGCGATCTCGATGCGAAGCGCAAGCTGCTCGACGAGATCAACGAGCGTCACGCGAAGACGGCGCGTCCTCCGATCGCATTCGAGCCCGTGCGCGTGTCGTTTCTCGGCGTGTGGGACACGGTCGCGGCGCTCGGCTCGCGTTTTCGCTCGCGCGGCAAAGAGACGTCGGAGGCCGGTCGCACGTTTCACGCGGGGAAGGCGCCGGCGACGTGCGTCGTGCACGCGCGGCAGGCGCTCGCGGTCGATGAGAAGCGCTTCGACTTCCGTCCCGAGGTGTGGACGGAGACGCGCGACAACCAGAAGATGCAGCAGCGGTGGTTCCCCGGCGTGCACTCGAACATCGGCGGCGGCCTGAAGACAGACGGTCTCGCGAACATCGCGCTGCAGTGGATTCTCGACGGTGCGAAAGAAGAGGGACTGAAACTCGACGACACGTTCCTCGCGCATTACGAGCCGCATCCCGAGGCCGAGATTTACGAGTCGTGGACGACGAAGTTCAAGATGCTGGAGACCGTGCTGCTGCGCCGCGGCAAAGGCAGACGCCCGATCTCCGGCGCGAACGCGGACCTGCACGACTCGGTGATCGAGAAGATGCGCATCGACGCGAAGTACCGCCCGGACAACGCGATCGAGTTTCTCGCGACGCAGGCGAATGTCGCGAAGTACGGCGCGATTCCCGCGGATGTGCAGCAGGAGATGGCGAAGGTGCGCGCTAAGCGGGGCGCATCCTGAAAAACAAATCGACCACGATCTCCGGCTTGCGATACCCGAGCTGCGCGCCGGTGTAGCGCGACTCGTATTGCATCCCCAGTCGCGCGGCGACGCGCTTCGACGGCTCGTTGTCCGGATCGATGATCGCGACGGCGCGCGGGCGGGCGAGGGTGTCGAACACGTGCGCCATCATCCGCGTGCCGGCCTCCGTCGCGTAGCCGCGGCCCCACGTGTGCGGCGAGAAGATCCATCCCAGCTCGAGATCGCTCGTGGTGCCGAGGGGTTGAATGCCGGCGATGCCGACGACGGAGTTCGTCGACTTCTCCGTCGCCGCGCCCATGCACAGGTCGAACTCCGCGATCTGCCGCGCCTGGCGCGCGAACCAGTCGTCGATCTCCTGTTCCGTGAACGGCTCGCCGTTGTGGATGTAGCGCGTCACGTTCGGGTCGGACATCAGCGTGCGGAACGCGTCGCGATCGGTGTCGGGCTGCCACGGGCGGATGAGCAAACGGTCGGTTTCGAGCAGAAACATCGCGTCAGCATAAATCGAGGCGTGCGCGGCAGGCGCAGAGTTTGTAATCTCCCGCAGCGTGTACCGCTATCTGCGCTACGTTCCGAAGAATCACCTGAGCCGATTCATCGGCCGGCTCGTGCACGCGAGGCTGCCACAGCCGGTCGCGCGGCGCCTCGTGCACTGGTTCGCGAACACGTACGAGATCGACGTCGACGCGGCGGGGAAAGAGCTGCATCACTATCCGTCGATCGGACACTTCTTCACGCGCGACCTGCGTGAAGGACTGCGTCCGATCGAGAGCAACTTCGTCAGTCCCGTCGACGGAGTGCTGCGCAACTTCGGCGCGATCGACGGCGATCGCCTCGAGCAGATCAAAGGCAAGACGTACACCGTCTCCCGCTTCCTCGGCGATCCCGAGCTTGCGCAGCGCTATCAGAACGGCGTGTTCTTCAACCTCTATCTGTCACCGCAGGACTATCACCACGTGCACTCTCCGGTCGGCGGCAGCATCACGCGCAGCGTGCACATTCCCGGGAAACTGTGGCCGGTCAACGACTGGTCGCTCGCGAACGTGAACGAGCTGTTCTCGATCAACGAGCGTGTCGTCACCTACATCGAATGCGACCTCGGCCTCGTCGCGGTGGTCATGATCGGCGCGACGAACGTCGGCAAGATCTCGGTCGTGTACGACACGTTCATCTCGAATGCGGCCGGCACGACGAAGACCGCCGCGCGCTCGTACGATCCCGCGATCGCGATCGAAGCGGGCGCGCGACTCGGCACGTTTCACATGGGCTCGAGCGTGGTCGTGCTCATCGAGCCGGGACGCGTCGA
>DATELS010000206.1:0-2061 GCA_035276365.1 Thermoanaerobaculia bacterium | reverse complement strand
ACTTCGAAGAGGCGCTCAAATGGGATGCCTCGAACGTGGAGGCGCAGGCCGGCCTCGCGGAGTTGCGGACCAAGGAGGCGGGGAAAGGCGGCTTCTCGATCTTCGGGAAACGCTGATGCTCATGCAAGTCAGAGCCGAGGGAATGACCCACGTCGGCCGGCAACGGCAGCACAACGAGGACGCGTTCCTCGTCGAGAAGGACGCCGGTCTGTTCCTCGTCGCGGACGGTATGGGCGGCCACGCCGCGGGCGAGATCGCGTCGCGAATCGCCGTCGACTCGATCACCGAGTTCATCCTGCACACGAAGGAAGACGACGGCACGTGGCCGCACGCGTACGACGAGCATTTCTCGCGCACGACGAATCGCCTGATGGCCGCCGTGCGCATGGCGAACACGCGCGTACTCGAGGCGATGCGCAAGGACGCGCGCCTGCGCGGCATGGGCACGACGGTTGTCGCCTGTCTCGCGGACGAGGAAACGGTTTCGGTCGCGCATGTCGGCGACTCGCGCGCGTATCTCATCCGCGACAACCAGCTCTCGCGCATCACGAACGATCACTCGTGGGTCTTCGAGCAGGTGCAGGCAGGCATGCTCAGCGAGGCCGAGGCCGAGAAGCATCCGCTCCGCAACGTCATCACCCGCGCCCTCGGCGGCGCGCTGCAAGTCACGCCGGACGCGTCCGAGATCGCCGTCAAGCCCGGCGATGTTTTTCTTCTCTGCTCGGACGGCCTCACGGGCATGGTCCCTGAAAGTGAGATTCTCCGCGTCGTCACGTCGAGCAACGGCGACATCGCGAAAGCGTGTCAGCAGCTCATCGATGCGGCGAATGAACGGGGAGGCCTCGACAACGTCACGGCCGTCCTCGTCCGCGCGGTGTAGACCATGCACATTCGAATCGACTACTGCGGGGTTTGAAACTACTTACCCCGGGCCTCCAGTCTGGCGGCCGAGATCAAGAAGACGCTGGGCTTCGAGAGTGAGCTCGTGCGCGGCAGCGGCGGCATCTTCGTCGTGACGGCCGACAATCAGGTGCTCTTCTCGAAACGCGACGAAGGTCGCTTCCCGACCGAGCGCGAGATCATCGACAAGCTCCGCGGACTCGACGCGCGATAATGCGCGCATGTCGGACGCGAACTTCATCCAGCGCATCGCCGAGTCGATTCAAATCCACGCGAACGCGCGGCAGGTGTACGGCGATCCGGTCGAGCGCGACGGCACGACGATCATCCCCGTCGCGCGCGTGCAGTGGGGCTTCGGCGGCGGCGGCATCGGACGCGGTGCGGCGGAGCGCGGCGGTGGCGGAGGCGGCGCGCGCGCCTATCCCGCGGGCTTCATTCACCTGCGCAACGGCGAGGCGGAGTTCCGTCCGATTCACGACGCGTCGGTCGTCGCGCTCGCCGCTGTCGGCATCGGCGGACTGATCGCCGGACTCGCGCTCGCGAAAATCCTGCGCCGCTGAGCGGCTACACTGCACGCGTGCGTCCCGAGGTGGAGGAGCTCCGGCCGAAGCTGAAGGAAATCCTGTACGACTGCGCGGTCGACATCCGCGCGACGAAGGCCGCGCTCTATCTGTTCGACGGCACGAACAAGTTCGAGCTCCTGACCGAGTACGGATTTCGCGGCAACGCGCGGCCGTCCGCGGACTTCAACGATCCGGTCGTCGATCGCTGCGGGCGCGGACGCATCGCGTTCTTCATCAACGGACTCGCCGCGGAGCCGCGCTTCTCGCCGATGCTGTTCGAGGCATCGACGGACCGGTTGCTCGTCGCGCCGTTGTACGAGCGCGGAAAGCTGATCGGCTTTCTCGATCTGCGCGACAAACCGGCGCAGGCGCCGTTCGAGGCGGCGGATGCGAAGAGGGCGCAGCAGATCGCCGATCGCATGGTGGAGATCTTCGCGGAGAAAAATCTCTTCGGACATCGCTACATCTCGCTTTCACGTTTGAGCGACGCGCATCAGGCGGTGACGACGGGAAGCACGTCGGTCGATCCCGCGCAGACGCCGTCGGTGGTGTCGCCGCACGCGCCGATTCCGACGGCGCAACCTCCCGTCCGCACTCC
>DATELS010000205.1:0-3402 GCA_035276365.1 Thermoanaerobaculia bacterium | reverse complement strand
TGGGCAGCGGCACCCGGCGTCCGCGCGGCGGATCGGCGCTCACCTCTTCACCGGAGAACGTGCCGTCGACGAACGCGGCGAGCTTCGTCCGCAGCTCGTCGAGCGAGCGCGCCATGCAGGCGAAGCGTGCGTGCATCGACTCGCGTCCGATGTGCAGCGTGTACGCGAGATCGTTGAGCGCCGGCAGCGAAGGTCGATCGAGCAGTTGCCGCGCGCGGCGAAGGAGCGCGGCGTGATCGCGCGCGGAGAGCACGATCGGCACCGCGCTCTCGACACTCGTCGCGTCGGAATGCGCTCGGTATTCTTCGAGCACGACGTGGACGTTGCTGCCGCCCGCGCCGAACGAGCTCACTCCGGCACGTCGCAGCTCGGCGTTCCACGGCGCGAGCTCGCGCTGCACCGCGAACGGCGTCGCCGCCAGATCGAGCTTCGGATTCAGTTCGTCCGCGTGCAATGACGGCGCGAGCTCGCCGTGCCGCATCTGCAGCACGACCTTCAGCACGCCCGCGATTCCGGCCGCCGACTCGAGGTGGCCGATGTTCGATTTCACCGAGCCGACCGCGCACTTTGCATCCGCATCACGCCACGCCTTGGCCAGTCCGCGGATCTCGATCGGGTCGCCGAGGGCGGTGCCGGTGCCGTGGGCTTCGACGTAGGAGATCGTCGACGGCGCGACGCCGCTCGCACCGAGAGCGCGCTCGACCACCGCCGACTGCGCGTTCGGGTTCGGCACCGTGTAGCCGCCCGTCCGGCCGCCCGCGTTCATCGCCGAGCCTTTGATGATTGCGTGAATCGTGTCGCCGTCCGCGATGGCGCGGCGCAGCGGCTTGAGGAGCACGCAGCCGACGCCTTCGCCCGCGACAAATCCATCCGCACCTGTCCCGAACGACTTGCAGCGGCCGTCCTCGCTGAGCATGTTCAGGCCCGCGAGCGACGCGAGATGCGCGGGATGCAGAATCAGGTTCACGCCGCCCGCGAATGCCGCGGCGCTCTCGCCGCCGCGGATGCTCGCGCAGGCGAGATGCAGCGCGGCGAGCGACGACGAGCAGGCGGTGTCGACGGCGAGACTGGGGCCGTGCAGATCGAACGTGAAGGAGATCCGATTCGCGATCGACCAATACGCCGCCTGCGCGGCTTCGGGCGCACCGAGACTCGACGCGACGAGCTCGTACGACGAGTGCATGACGCCGACGAAGACGCCGACGTCGCCCAGCTCGCGCAGCGACGCGCGCGTGTAGCCCGCGTCTTCCATCGCGCTCCACGCCGACTCGAGCATGATCCGCTCCTGCGGATCGATGCGCGACGCCTCGCGCGGCGAGATGCCGAAGAGTTGCGGATCGAAGCAGTCGGCGTCGTCGAGGAACGCACCCCACGCCTCGCTCCCCTCGCCCGCGCTCCAACGCGACGGCGACACGCGCGTCGCGCAGTGCTTGCCGGCGCGGAGGTTTTGCCAGAAGGCGTCGAGATCGGGCGCCATCGGGAAACGTCCGCTGATGCCGACGATGGCGATGTCTTCTTCGCGCGCCTCTTCCCGCTTCGGCGTTTCGATCGCGACAGAAGTGGCTCGCGACGAAAAGTAGTCGCCGAGGCTGGCGAGGGTGAGGTGCTCGAAGAGGAGTGTGGACGGAAGCGGCCCGTGATCGCGCTCGAAGCGCGCGACGAGCTCGATGTTGACGATGGAGTCGATGCCGTAGTCGCCGAGGGGACGCGTGGCCTCGATCGCCATCGGATCGATCTTCAGCACCTCGGCGACAACGCGCCGCGCGTACGCGTGTCCATCGATCGACACGCGCGGACTCGCGAGCGCGAGGAACACCGACTGATGTTCGACGCTGTTCACGCGCTCGACGCGGAAGCCTTCGTCGGCGAGGATCGTGCGCCACTGCGCGGCACCGGCGATGGGCGCGTGCGGATGGCGGCGCTCGCGATCTTCGAAGCGCCACCAGCCGTCGAGGAGACCGAAGGTGACGGCGTGGAACGGGCGGAAGGTCGTGACTTCGTTGAGCACGAGCGCGCCGTTGGGAGTGAGCGCGTTCTTCAGATTGCGCAGCGTGGCATCGAGACGTCGCGTGGCGTGGAGGACGTTCGTGGCGATGATGACGTCGAACGCACCGGCGATCTCCTGCTCGACGTCGACGTGCTCGAAGCGCATGAACGCCTGCGGGAAGCGCTCGCGACCGAGCTTGAGGAAGTGCGGCGAGACGTCGGTGAAGTGATAGACGATGCGCGCGGCGTGCGAGTCGAGGCGCGCGAGCACGGCGGCAGTGGTGCTGCCGGTGCCGGCGCCGACTTCGAGAATGCGCACGTGGCCGTCACGCTCGCGCACGAGCTGCTCGACGATCTCGGCCACCGCGTCGTTCGCGCGCTTCGCGTCGCCGGCGTCGCGATAGACGGATTCGACCAGTCGCGTTGAGCCGTCGGGGAAGAGGAGTTGATGCGGTGGGACCTCGCCGCGGAGCACGCGTGGGAGGGCGTCGAGGCAGCGCGATGCGAGCTCGAATTGCGGGTCGCGGCGGCGGGACGCCGCCGCATTAGCCGGCGGGACGCCGGCGTTCCGGGCGATGGCCTGCAGCGCGTCGAAGAGGCGTTCGTATTTCGGGAGGACTTCGGCTCGCTGCAACTGCATCGACGCGACGGCATTCGCGCAATACGCATCGAGCGCGGCTTCGGCGGATTCGTTTTCGGCGATGCCGAGGAGGGCGCGGCCGGCGTCCGTGGCACGGACGACGACCACTTGTTCGTGCGGCGACGCGAGCACGCGCTCGAACGCATCGACCGCTTCCGCCGTCGTCATCGGCAGAATGCCGGATGCGGCGAGGCGGCGGCGATAGGGCTCGGCGGCGACGCTCCCGACCTCGCCCCAGTAACCCCAGTTGATGATCTTCACCGGGATCGGCGCGAACGCGGAGGCGACGGCGTCCTGGAACGTCGAGGCCGCGGCGTAGTTGGCCTGCCCCGCGTTGCCCCACATCGACATGATCGACGAGTAGAGGACGACCCAGTCGAGTGGCAGACCGCGCACGGCGTTGGCGAGATTGAGAGTGCCGTCGATCTTCGGGAGCAGCGCGGCGTCGAGATCGTCCTTCGTCATCGACGCCAGCGCGCCGTCGCGCAGCACGAGCGCGGAGTGCACGATGCCGTTGAGCGGCCCGATGCGCGTGATGAGCGCGCGGACGGCATCGGCGTCCGCGATGTCGCAGCGCTCGTAGATCGCGCCCGCGATCTCCGGCGAATGCTCGCCGCGTCCCGCGAGGATGATGCGCGCGGAGACGCGCTGCGCGATGCGCGCGGCGGTCGCGAGTCCGGCGCCGCGCGCGCCGCCGATGATGAGATACGTCCCGCCGTCGCGCAGCGGAAGGTTCCGCGGCTCGTCGAGCGTTACCGGCACGAGCGCGTGGCGAT
>DATELS010000204.1:0-4658 GCA_035276365.1 Thermoanaerobaculia bacterium | reverse complement strand
CTACGCATGCCGATCGTCTATTCGCCTTCCAGTCGCGCGCTTCAGGACCAGTTCGACACGCGCCGGCTCGCCGATCGTCTCGGTGAGGTCAAGGTGCACGATCGCCTGACGCCGGAGGATCGGCAGTACATCGAGCGCATGGACATGTTCTTTCTCGCCACCGTCGATGGCGAGGGACAGCCGACATGTTCGTACAAGGGCGGCGATCCGGGATTCGTCGCCGTCATCGACGACACGACGCTCGCGTTCCCGAATTACGACGGCAACGGGATGTATCTCTCGATGGGCAACCTCGCGGAGACGCGCAGCGTCGGCATGTTGTTCATCGATTTCGAACGGCAGCGACGGCTGCGCATCGACGGGACGGCGCAGATCGCGATGAATGATCCGCTGCTCGAGCGCTATCCGGAGGCGCAATTCATCGTGCGCGTTGCAGTGAGGCGCGTCTATCCCAACTGCCCGCGCTACATTCACAAATATCAACTCGTCGAGCGGTCCGCGTTCGTGCCGAGAGCCGACACCGTCACGCCGGCGCCGGCGTGGAAGCAGGCGCCGTGGGCGTGCGACGTTTTGCCGAAGTAACGCTTACTTTTCATCCTCGGCCCAACGCACGTTGTCGTGCACCTCATCGACGAACACCAGCTTCCAGCCCTGTGGTGTGCGTCGCCACGTCTCGCGCTGCGTCACACTCGTCTCGACGCGTCGAACCACGCCTTCTCGATTCGGCTGCCGGCGCGCGAAATGCTGTCGCACCGTGGCGATGGCCTCGTCGCCGCGCAGCGTCAAAGTAAGAAAATCATTGTGGGTATGCACCGGCGGTTGAATGCCCGCCAGCAGGCCACGCGCGCGTGTGGCCATGAACCGCGCATTCCGCGGCGGACTGTCGGGCGGAATCGTCGCGAAATCGTCCGTCCGTGTTGCTTGAAACGCATCGAAGTCTTTGGCGTCGACCGCCTGCTCGAGAGTGCGATACGCCGCTACGAGGGCTTGGGCGACGTCCGCCGGAGCCGGGCGCTCAATCGCCGTTCGTTTGAAACCTTTCGAACCGATACGAAGCGAGGCGCCGCGAACAGTCGCGCGCAATTCGCTGCGCGTGTCGTCCTCACGTCGTGCGGTTGCGATCAGAGTGTGATCGTCGATGCGAATCGGATCGAGAGCGGTCACGCCGTTTTCGTCGACGAGAGATCCGCGCAGTTGCCCGTCGTATCCGACATGCAGCTCGAGTGTCGCCTTCGGCGCGTCATAGCGCCCGGCGAGACCCGTGGCGGTGAGCACCAAGGCGAGGATGGCAACCATGAGCGCGAGTATATCGGCGCGCGGAATGCCTCACGCGACATGCTGCCGGATCGCGTGCTTCGGCGGCGGCGCATCCCATAACGGAAAGACGCGCAAGAGCGGATGCTGAGCGATGCGTTCCCGAAAGAAACGCTCGTGTTCCCACTCCACCTCCGCCATCGTCAGCAGACAGTCGACCATCTCGTCGTGTCCGCACTCCGATGCGTAACGGGCTGCGTCCTCGTATTCAATGATGTTCGAGCGTTCGAGCCGTCCTGCGCCATACATCGGAATGAACCAGCCGCCGATGCGACAGAGCGCGGCGATCGCATGGCCGATGCACCAGAAAATCACTTCGCGGATCGCGCTGGGGCGCGCGCCGAGCTCGCGAAGGAGGCCGTCGACGAGACTGCGATGGTGCCACTCCTCCGCCTCGATCTCGAGAATGCGGTTTCGTTCCGGTCCCGGCGGAAGACTCCGCGCATGACCGCGATACGCGAAGCCGGCCGCGAGCTCGCCGGAACACGCTCCTTGAAGCTGCCGCACGAGTCGTCGTCGCGCGTTCTCAGCGCTCATTACAGATCCACAGCCGCGGGCTCCGGAATCTCGTGCAGAAGCTCCGCTCCCTCCGAGCGCGCGACATACGTCGCGATCGTGAGGTCGCCCGTCACGTTCAACGTCGTGCGGCACATGTCGAGGATGCGGTCGACGCCGAGGATGATCGCGATGAGCGCGGGGTTCACGCCGATTTGCGCGAGCACGAGCACGATGAACGGGATCGAGCCCGACGGCACACCCGCGGTTCCGACGCCGCCGAGGATCGCGAGATAGACGACCATCAACTGCTGGCCGAACGACAGATCGAGGCCCGCGAGCTGCGCGAGAAACAGCACCGTCACGCCTTCATAGAGCGCGGTTCCGTTTTGATTCGCCGTCGCACCGACCGTCAGCACGAACGAATTGATGTCGCGCGGCACGCCAAGGTTTTCCTCGGACACGCGCAATGCGGTGGGCAGCGTCGCGTTCGAGGACGACGTCGAGAACGCGGTGATCATCACCGTCTTGATGCGGCGGAAGAAATCAATCGGATTGATGCGCGACAGCAACGCCACCGACGCCGAGTACACGCCGAACATCTGCAGCGCGAGTCCGATCAATACCGTCGCGACGAACCAGCCGAGGCTCACGAGCAGGCCGAACCCGAAGCGCGCGGTCATCGTGAAGAGGAGGCAGAACACGGCATACGGCCCGAGGCGCATCACGATCTGGATCGCGACTTCCATCGCCGCGTACACACCTTCGAGCACCGCGATGATCGGCGCCACCGTGTCCTTCGCCACCATCGTCAGACAGATGCCGAAGAAAAGTGCGAAGAACATCAGGCCGAGCATGTCCGGCGTCTCGCGTCCGACCGCATAAAAGACATTCGTCGGCACGATCGTCTTCACGACTTTCAAGAGCGGGGCATCGGTCGACTTCGCGCTGCTGACGGCGCTATCGACTTTCTCCTTCGCGTCTTTGCTGTATTGCTTCGCGAGTCGCGCGCCGATCTCGGGATCGATGCGCTTGCCGGGTTTGATCGTGTTCGCGAGCGTGAGTCCGATCGCGACGCTGATCGCGGAGACGATGAGCGTGTAGACGAGCGATTTGACGCCGATGCGGCCGATGCGTCGCAGATCGCCAAGGCCGGCGACGCCGATGACGAGACTCGAGAAGACGAGCGGGATGACCAGCAGCAAAAGCAGTCGCAGAAAGAGCTGTCCGATCGGGTCCGTGATGTTCTCGACGATCCACGCGAGGTTCGCGGAGCTGTTTCCGAGGATGCTGTTGAGCGTCCCGCCGGCGATCGCGCCGAGGACGAGTCCAATGAGAATCTTCGTGTGAAGAGGGATGCCTCTGCCGCGCTCTGCCATGGCGCGAGAGGATACTAGGAACAGGGGCGGCCGCGTTGAGCCCGTTTTCTCAGCGATTCTGCGATAGAATTCGCTTCTTCGATTTCCCCGCGCCCGCCGGCACACCGCCGCGGCGGCAACTCAGCAAAACGACAGGAGCAACGACCAGTGACTGCAACACTCGAATTGACCCATCAGTTTGACGCGGCCGTGTCCGCGGGCCGCGAGCCCTACAAGGTCCGCGACCTCAGCCTCGCCACCCTCGGCCGCGCGGAAATCCGCCTCGCGGAGCACGAGATGCCCGGCCTCATGGCCGTGCGCGAAAAGTACGGAAAAGAAAAGCCGCTCGAGGGCGCGCGCGTCATGGGCTCGCTGCACATGACCGTGCAGACCGCGGTGCTCATCGAGACGCTTCACCTCCTCGGCGCCGACGTGCGTTGGGTGAGCTGCAACATTTTCTCGACGCAGGATCACGCCGCGGCCGCGGTCGTCGTTGGACGTCCGGAGACGAACGGCACGATCGAAAATCCGCGTGGCATTCCGGTGTTCGCGTGGAAAGGCGAGACGCTCGAAGAGTATTGGTGGTGCACGTCCGAGGCGCTGTTGTGGCCGGACGGCGGCGGACCGACGCTGATCGTCGATGACGGCGGCGACGCGACGCTGCTCGTGCACAAGGGCGTCGAATTCGAAGGCGCGAATCGCGTGCCGGAGTTCAATCCGGCCGATGAGCCGGAAGAGTGGGGCGTGATTCTCGACCTGCTGCGTGCCGAGCTCGCGCGCGACCCGCAGCGCTGGACGCGCGTCGCGAAAGACATTCGCGGCGTGTCCGAGGAGACGACGACGGGCGTGCATCGTCTGTATCAGATGCAGGAGACGGGAACGCTGTTGTTCCCCGCGATCAACGTCAATGACTCGGTGACGAAGTCGAAATTCGACAACATCTATGGCTGCCGTCACTCGGTGATCGACGGTCTCAATCGCGCGACGGACGTCATGATCGCGGGCAAGCTCGCGGTCGTGTGCGGATTCGGCGAAGTGGGCAAGGGTTGCGCGCAGGCGCTGCGCGGCCAGGGCGCGCGCGTCGTCGTGACGGAGATCGATCCGATCTGCGCGCTGCAGGCCGCAATGGAAGGCTTCGAAGTGCGCACGCTGGAGAGCGTCGTCGAGCGCGCGGACATCTTCGTGACCGCGACGGGCAACAAAGACATCATCACCGCCGATCACATGTCGCGCATGAAGCACAACGCGATCGTCAGCAACATCGGCCATTTCGACAACGAGATCGACATGGCCGGCCTGCGCAAGTACGCGGGCGTGAAGCGGGTGAACATCAAGCCGCAATTCGACGAGTGGGTCTTCCCGGACGGCCATAGCGTCCTGATCCTGGCCGAGGGGCGCCTCATGAATCTCGGCTGCGCGACGGGCCATCCGTCGTTCGTGATGTCCGCTTCCTTTACCAACCAGGTTCTTGCGCAGCTCGCTCTGTGGCAG
>DATELS010000203.1:0-5453 GCA_035276365.1 Thermoanaerobaculia bacterium | reverse complement strand
TGCCGTTTGTCGAGCATGGTCTGGCGGATGTAGTCGAGAAGGCGATCGAAGTTCATGTTCGTCTCGCCCATCATCCGCGCGAGCTGCAGCACGACTTCGACGCCCGCGAGATTCACGCCGAGGTCGCGCGTGAGCGTGAGGATCATCTCGAGCTTGCGGATCTCGTCCTCGCCGTACAGCCGCGTGTTGCCCGAAGTCCGCGCCGGTTTGATCAGCCCTTCACGTTCGTAGAGTCGGAGCGTCTGCGGATGAATGTTGTACCGCTCCGAGATGATCGAGATCATGACGTAGCCGTCTGCTCTGCGCCGTGGCATGCGTTGACTCCCCCTACCGTCATCCTGAGCGTAGCGAAGGATCTCGTATGCGGAGATCCTTCGCCGTCTACGCGTCTCAGGATAACGACGCGCGCTGCGCGCGCGCCGTTACTTGTTCTCGTCGACGACTTCCGCTTCGATGACGTCGTCCTTCGACGATCCGCCACCCGCGTTGCCGCCGCCGGTTCCCGCGTCCGCTCCGGCTCCCGCCTGCGCGCCGGCCTGGCTGTACATCACCTCGGCCAGTTTGTGCGAGGCCTTCTGCAGCGCGTCGGTCGCCTTGCGCAGATTGTCGACGCCGCCCTGCTCCATCGCCTTGCGCGCGTCGCTGATCGCGCTCTCGAGCGACTGCACGTCGCTGCCGCCGAGCTTCTCGCGGTTCTCGCTCAGCATCTTCTCGACCTGATACACCAGCGTGTCGAGCTGATTCTTCGCTTCCACTTCCTCGCGGCGCTTGCGGTCTTCCTCGCCGTGCGCCTCCGCGTCCTTCACGAGACGCTCGACTTCATCCTTCGACAGACCCGAGGAGCTCGTGATCGTGATCTTCTGCTCCTTGCCGGTGCCAAGGTCCTTCGCCGACACGTGCATGATGCCGTTCGCGTCGATGTCGAACGTGACTTCGATTTGCGGCATGCCGCGCGGCGCGGGCGGAATGCCGGCGAGGTGGAACGCGCCGAGAAGCTTGTTCGCCGACGCCATCTCGCGCTCGCCCTGGTACACCTTGATCTCGACCGACGTCTGATTGTCGGCGGCCGTCGAGAACGTCTCCGACTTGCGCGTCGGGATCGTCGTGTTGCGCTCGATGAGCTTCGTCATCACGCCGCCGAGCGTCTCGATGCCGAGCGAGAGCGGCGTGACGTCGAGTAACAGCACGTCCTTGACGTCACCGCCCAGCACGCCGCCCTGCACCGCGGCGCCGACCGCGACGACTTCGTCGGGGTTCACGCCCTTGTGCGGCTCTTTGCCGAAGAAGTTCTTCACCATCTCCTGGACCATCGGGATGCGCGTCGAGCCGCCGACGAGCACGACTTCATCGATCTTCTTCGGATCGACGCCCGCATCCGCGAGCGCCTGCTTCACCGGTCCCATCGTCTTCGAGACGATGTCGCCGATGAGCTGCTCGAACTTCGCGCGGCTCAGCGCGAGATTGAGATGCTTCGGACCCGACGCGTCGGCGGTGATGAACGGGAGATTGATGTCGGTCGACATCGTCGAGCTGAGCTCGATCTTCGCCTTCTCCGCCGCTTCCTTCAGACGCTGCAACGCCATCTTGTCCTTCGACAGATCGATGCCCTGGTCCTTGCGGAACTCGTCGATGATCCAGTCGATGAGGCGCTGGTCGATGTTGTCGCCGCCGAGGTGCGTGTCGCCGTTGGTCGACTTCACTTCGACGACGCCGTCGCCGACTTCGAGGATCGAGATGTCGAACGTGCCGCCGCCGAAGTCATACACGGCGATCGTCTCGTTCGTCTTCTTATCGAGACCGTACGCGAGTGCGGCGGCCGTCGGCTCGTTGACGAGGCGCTCGACTTTCAGGCCGGCGATCTCGCCCGCGTCCTTCGTCGCCTGGCGCTGCGAGTCATTGAAGTACGCGGGGACGGTGATCACCGCGCGATCGACTTTCTCGCCGAGGTAGTCTTCGGCGGCCTGCTTGAGCTTCTGCAGGATCATCGCGGAGATCTCGGGCGGCGAGTACATCTTGCCCTGAACGTCGACGCGTACGTCGCTGTTCGAAGCCTGCGTGACCTTGTACGGAACCATCTTCATCTCTTCGTTGACTTCATTGAACTTGCGTCCCATGAAGCGCTTGATGGAGAAGATGGTGTTCTCGGGATTGGTGACGGCCTGGCGCTTGGCGACCTGGCCGACGAGACGCTCGCCGTTCTTGGCGAATCCCACGACCGACGGCGTGATCCGGCTGCCCTCGGCATTGACGATGACCTTCGGCTCGTTGCCTTCCATGACCGCGACGACAGAGTTGGTCGTGCCGAGGTCAATGCCGATGATCTTGGACATAAGTTGTTCTCCTTCTACGACTTCGGAAGCATTGAGCGTCCCGCTGTCAAATTTCGCTGCTCATCCAAACCTGAGTCTAACATTGTAAATTCCGAGGGTGCAAGGGATACGCCCGGAGTATCGCGCGGCACGAACGTTGTTATCATCGGGCGCAAAGGGAGGCACTTCTCATATGAGTCAGTTTCCTCATCAGTCGTCGCAACCGGCCTGGATCGACGGACGTACGGCTGAGACCGCGGAGCGCGAGCGCTCGTTCATCCGATCCGTCTACGCGTGGATGTTCGGCGGTCTCATGCTCACCGCGGCCGCTTCGCTGTGGGTGGTGAGCTCGCAGTCGCTGCAGCAGCTCATCTTCGGCACACCGCTGCGCTGGGTGCTCTTGATCGCGGAGTTCGGTCTCGTGATGTATCTGTCGTTCCGCATCACGCGCATGTCGCCCGCCGCCGCGGCATCGGCGTTTCTCGTCTTCTCACTCTTGAACGGGATGACTCTGAGCGTGATCTTCTTCGCGTACACCGCGGCGTCGATCACGCAGGCGTTCCTCACCGCCGCCGGCATGTTCGGCGCGATGAGCATCTACGGCATGGTGACGCGTCGCGATCTGACGTCGTGGGGCTCGTTCTTCTTCATGGGTCTCATCGGCATCATCATCTGCAGCTTCATCAACTTCTTTCTGCACTCGAGCGCGTTGGCCTTCGCCGTCTCGTTCATCGGCGTCTTCGTCTTCCTCGGCCTCACGGCCTATGACACGCAGAAGCTGAAGGTGTACGCGACGGCGCCGCAACTGCGCGAGAACCTCGCCGTGTACGGCGCGCTCGCGCTGTACCTCGACTTCATCAATCTGTTCCTGATGCTGCTGCGGCTTTTCGGCGGGAATCGCCGCTAGCCTGCACGGCCGAATCCTTCACGGCGTTCACGGTGCGCGGCAAGTGCACCGTGAACGTCGATCCCTTCCCCACCTCCGACTTCACGCCGATCGTTCCTCCGTGCATCTCCACGAAGTTGCGCGTGAGCGAGAGGCCGAGGCCCGTTCCGCCTTTGTGGCTGCGGCCGGGCACCTGGTAGAACTCATCGAAGATCCGTTCGAGCTCGATCGGCGCGATGCCGATGCCGGAGTCCGTGACTTCGATGCGGATCGACTCCTTCGCCAGCGGTGACGCGCTCTCGTCCACCGGCACGACGCTGAGGTGCACGAAGCCGCCGCGCTTCGAGAACTTCACGGCGTTCGACAGCAGGTTGAGCAGGATCTGTTTCACGCGCACTTCATCGAGATACGCGTCGGTAATGCCGGCGTCGATGTGCGTGACGACGGTGACGTCGCGCTCCGCCGCCATGCCCTTGATCACGCGATCGACGGTGGCGATGGTCTCGCGAAAGTTGAACGGCTGCAGCTCGAGCTGCAGTTTGCCGGTCTCGATCTTCGCGAGGTCGAGGATGTCGTTGATGAGATCGAGCAGATGGCTGCCCGCGGTGCGGATGTTCTCGATCATCTTGTACAGCCGCGCGGGCAGCATGGTCTTCGTGAGCTCGAGCAGGATCGACGAGAAGCCGATGATGGCGTTGAGCGGCGTCCGCAGCTCGTGCGACATGCTGGCGAGGAACTGATTCTTCGATCGATCGGCGGCGATGAGTTGGAGATTCGCCTCGCGCAATTCATTCGTGCGCTCGTTGACGCGATGTTCGAGAGCGACGTTCAGTCCCTCGAGGTCTTTGTACAAGTACGCGTTCTCGATCGCCGCCGCGGCCTGATTCGCGATCGCGGTGAGGAGCACGAGGTCGTCCTGCGAGAACGCGTGTCGCGCGTAGCTCTGCACGGAGATGACGCCGATGACGTGATCGCGCGCGATCATCGGCACGCCGAGCCACGACTCGGTCGGCACGCCGTCGTCGTACGAGACGATCCCGAACTTCCGCTCATCCTGCGAGCTGCCGATGAGCAGCGGACGCGCGTTGCGAAAGACCCACGCGTTCAGTCCTTCGTCGATGGGGATGCGTACTTTCGGCCGCACGACGCCGCCGAAGACGTTGAGCTCGAAGGAGAGCTCGTTGCTCGATGCGTCATGCAGCGCGATGCTGAACATGGACACGTCAATGACATTGCTGCACTCGACATACACCCTCCCCAACAACTCCTCGGTCGAGAAGTTGAGAGAAATGGTTTTGCCGATGTTGGTGAGCGACGTCAGTCGTTGAATGAGCTGCTCGCGATCGACGCGCACTTGCGCGAGATTGCGCGCGACGAAGTTCGCGATGACCCACGTGAACGCCGCGGCGAGCACGCCGCCCCAGCCGATCGAGCCGTATGCGAACGCGATGAGGATCGCGTACGGCAGCGTGATCATGTAGATCGAGCTGTCGATGACCGCGGTCTTCAGCGTCGTCGCCCACGAATAGCCCAGCGCGCGCTCGACGCGCGTGACGACGAGGTTGTTCGTCACGACGAGCACGACGCCTAGGAGCGTGATGCGCAGCGCGGCGGCGGTGGTGGCTTCGAGCTGCGGGATCACGCCGCCGATCGACTCGAAGACGAGGACGCCGATGATGATGGGGATGCCGTACGTCGCGAAGAGCGCGAACGTGCGCGCCCACTCGAACCATGGATCGCCCATGTCGATCTTCATCGGTCCGATCTGCAGCATGCCGAGGAGGCGCGGAGTCGCGGCGGCGATGATGGCGATCCACGCGGACAACACCATGCCGAGGAGCGGGCACATGGCGATGTACGCGGTGACGGCGAGCGAGACGAAGATCTCTTCCGTCAGTTTGAACTTGAGCAGCGCGAGGATGACGCAGAAGACGAAGAAGAGAACGACGAGGAGCGGTCCGGAGGGGCCGAGGGCGTCGAGGAGCGCGCGAGGCTCGGCGCGGCGGACGTACGTCGTCGCCGCGAGGACGAGCAGGCCGCCAATGCCGTGCTGCAGGTAAACGGCGAAGACACGCCTTCGGGATGAAGGGTCGTGCTCGGCCGCAACGAGCGCCATCCGGAGCCTCCAGTCTTGGGGAAGAGAGGCTATGAGATTAACACGGCGCGCTATGCCGCGCGGCGTTGCGCGAGGCGTCCGAGCATGCGTTTCAGCGTCAGTGCATTCTGGACGGCATAGGCCGAGTCGTCGTTGTCGAAGT
>DATELS010000202.1:0-6038 GCA_035276365.1 Thermoanaerobaculia bacterium | reverse complement strand
TTCCGCCTTCTGCACCAGCGCGACGAAATCGCGCCGATACCCGCCGTCATCCTCCGCGCGCACGGAGCTCGCGAGCTCCAGCACGGAGTCGAAGGACGCACTCCCTTTGTGCGGCGAGTCGCGCAACAGCATTCCCAGCTCCGCGACCGACGCCGCGAGGCGCAGGTTGTCCGACATCGCGCTCGCCGGTGAATCGGCGACGACTTCCGTCAGCAGCTTGCTCGTGTCGCCGTCCGGATCCTTGTAGCGCAGCTTCACCGTCGCCAGCTCGCTGCCGCCTTCCGCGGGCGCGACCTTCTGATACTTCAGCGGATCGACCGTCGCATTCGGCACGTCCATGCCCGGAGGAATCAGCTCGTACAGCGCGGTCACCGAGTGTCCCGCGCCGAGCTCGCCCGCATCCTTCTTGTCGTTGTTGAAGTCTTCCTTGTTCAGCAGGCGATTCTCGTAGCCGATGAGGCGATACGCGCCGACGTGCGCCGGATTGAACTCGATCTGGATCTTCACGTCCTTCGCGATCGTGAGCAGCGTCGCGCCCATCTCGTGCACGAGTGTCTTGCGCGCCTCATCGATCGTGTCGATGTACGCGTAGTTGCCGTTGCCCTTGTCGGCGAGCAGCTCCATCTTCGAGTCTTTGATGTTGCCAGTGCCGAAGCCGAGGACGGTGAGGAAGATGCCGGCCTCGCGTTTTTCTTCGATGAGCTGTTCGAGCTCTCCGTCGCTCGTCACGCCGACGTTGAAGTCGCCGTCGGTGGCGAGGATGACGCGGTTGTTGCCGCTCCTCAGGAAGTTCTCTTTCGCGACGTCGTACGCGAGCACGATGCCTTCGCCGCCCGCGGTCGAGCCGCCCGCTTCGAGCTGTTCGATGGCCTCGATGATCTTCGCCTTCGCAGTACCGGGCGTCGACGGGAGCACGAGTCCTGCGCTGCCCGCGTACGCGACGATGGCCACGCGATCGTCGGGACGCAACTGATCGACGAGCAGGCGCAGCGACTGTTTGACGAGTCCGAGCTTGTCCGGCGACATCATCGATCCCGAGGTGTCGAGCAGGAAGACGAGGTTCGACGGCGGGAGGTTCTCGGTCTTGATGCGCTTTCCCTGCAGGCCGACGAGGAGCAGCGTGTGCTCCGCGTTCCACGGGCACCGCGCGACTTCGGTCGTGACGGAGAACGGGCCGCTGGAAGGCTCGGGATAGTCGTAGGTAAAGTAGTTGATCATCTCCTCGATGCGCACGGCGTCGCGCGGCGGACGCTGCCCCGAGGTGATGAAGCGGCGGACGTTGGCGTAGGACGCGCGGTCGACGTCGATGGAGAAGGTGGAGAGCGGATTGTCGACCGCCCGCAAAAACGGGTTCTCCGCAAACCTTCCATACTCCTCGGTATTCATGGCCGCGGTGTCGGTGTCGACTTCGACTTTGCCGACTCGCAACGCGGTGGTCGAGTTGGGCATCGGCGTCGCCGCGAGCCCTCCGCGGGATTCGGAAATCTCACTCTTCATGCACGCGCCGAGGATCAGCGCGAGGGTGAGGATTGCAACTTTGCGCATGGGGCGCTCCTTTCGTCTGTCTTAGACGCGGGAGCGATCCGAAACGAAACGACGGCACCACTCGCCCCAACTCCCGACGTACAACGCGGCGCCGGTCAGCCCCGCGGCCTCGAGCGCGAGCAGCGTGTGACACGCGGTCACGCCGGAGCCGCAGTGCACGACGAGATGTTCAGGCGGCGTGTCGCCGAGGAGGGACTCGTATTGCGCGCGGAGCGCGTCGGGCGACTTGAAGCGATCGCCGTCGAGATTCTCGAAGTAGGGGAGATTGAGCGCGCCGGGTATGTGTCCCGCGATCGGATCGATCGGCTCGGTCTCGCCGCGATAGCGCGGCGCGCTGCGCACGTCGAGCACCTTCCACCGCGGATCGAGTCGTAGCGCATCCACCTCTTCGAGCGTGACGGTCGGCCGCAGCCACTGCGTCGCGGGATACGGCGGCTTCGGATCGATGCGCGGCTCGTCCGTCGTCTGCGGCAAGTCCTGCCAACGTCCGTCGAGCACGGCCACGTTCTCGTGTCCGACCCTGCGCAGCATCCACCACGCGCGCGCGGCGGCATTCGCGCCCTGCTGATCGTCGTAGATCACGACGCGCGTCGATGGCTCGATGCCCCACGCGCCGAGCCGCGCAAGCCAGCGCTCGAGCGGCGGCAGCGGATGGCGTCCGCCGTATGCAGGATCATCACGCGCGCTCAGTTCGACGTCGACGTCCGCGTTGCGCGCGCCGGCGAGATGTCCGCCGTCGTACGCGACGCGCGGTCGCGCGTCGAGGAGCACGACGTCCGGCGTGAGCTCCTCGACGCGAAGAATCGGATGCACGCGTCTACGCTATTCGGTCACCACCTCTTCCGGCAACTTCACGATCATGCCGGCCGAGGGCGGGGTGGTGATGTCGAAGCCGTTGAGGATCGCCACGGCGTCCGCATCGTTCGCATTGCCGGTCGCGCGACGCGCGAGATCGTTCCATGACTCGCCGCGACGCACGGTGCTGATGTGAATCCGCGGCGGCTCGATCGAGCGCGCCTGCTGCTGGCTGATGCGCATGTCGGAGAGCAGCGCGGACAACGGGCTGTTGCGGCTGCCGACCGACGGCGAGACGAACATGAACACGGCGACGTGATCGCCGTGCTGGAACTGCGTCGTCTCGACGCCGACGATCCCGTTCTGCGTCTGTCCCTGCCAGACGTCGACGGCGAACTGCTCGCCGCTGCCCATGCGCGCGTTGCGCGAGCCGGCGTACTGCAATCCCATCTGCTGCAGGCGTTGGCGCACCGCGTCCTGCATGTTGTAGCCCTGCAGCTCGCGGTTCTGTACTTCCTGCGCGACGAAGTAGCTGGAGTTGTTGCTGTTGTTGCCGGCCGGCGTCATCGCGAAGAGCACGCCCGGCTCCGCGCTCGCCTTCCATCCGCGCGGCGTGTGCAGCACGATGCCGTGCTCGCGGTCATAGATCGTGTCGTTGCGGATGACGAGGCGCGAGGTGCTGTTCGCGGTGGTGATGCCGTCGAGGAGCTTCACGTATTCGTCGCGATCCGGCTGCGGGAACGAGCCGGCCGAGGCCATGCCCTGGAGCTCGGTGACTTTCGCGTGCACGTCGTGAACGCGTTTTGCCGGATCGGGGTGCGACATGAAGTAGCGATCGAGTCCCGCGACCGGATGTTTGTCGAGGCGCTGCAGCGTCATCAGCATGCGCTCCATGCCGATCGGATTGAAGCGCGCCGCGGCGGTGTAGCCGGTGCCGAGGATGTCCGCTTGCGACTCTTGTCCGCGGGAGTAGCGCTGGAAGAGGAGGCCAAGTCCTAGCTGCGCGAGATCGCCGTATTGCTGCAGGACCTGCGGTCCCGCGACGACGGCGCCGAGCATCATGCCGAACTGCGCGAGCTGCTGACGCGAGATCTGCTGCGCGGCATGACGCGCCGTCACATGCGCGATCTCATGTCCGAGGACGCCGGCCAGCTCGTCTTCGGAGTTGATGCGCTCGAGCATGCCGCGCGTGATGTAGATGTATCCGCCCGGTAATGCCATCGCGTTGACGATGGGCGTGTCGAGGACCGTGAAGTGCCACGGCAGATTCGGCCGCTGCGACTTCGCGGCGAGCTCGTGGCCGATGCGATCGACGAGACGATTGAGCTCCGGCTTCTCCTGATAGAGACCGAACTGCTCGATCACTTCCTGATGCGACTGCTGTCCGATCGCGACTTCCTGCGACTCGGAGACGATGTTGAATTCCTTCTTGCCCGTCGCCGGATTCGTGCTGCACGCGGCGAGGAGCACGGTGAGGGAAAAGACGAGTGCGGCTTTGCGCATGGTCGTGGCTCCTGTTGTTGAGCCACTTGCAGTTCAAGGTGCGTACCGTTTTGCGCGGCGCTCGCGCAGCGCCCGCGTGACGTCGCGATGGCAGGGGATGCAGAGCGTGCGGATGTTGTCGAGGTTGGAGTCGCCGCCTTCGACGACCGGAAGGATGTGGTCGGCTTCCCACCACGACTTGCGCCCGCGATGAATGACGCCGCGCTTCTGTAGCGCGCGCAGCTCGCGCATGCGGTCGGAGAAGGGGAGGCGGAGGATGCGCCGCCGCTCGCGATGCGTGTCGAAACGGCAGAGGGCGCAAACGCCGCGGTCGCGCTCGAAGACGCATTCGCGCAGATACGACGAGCTGGAGCGCAGCCGCCACTCGTGCACGCAGGCGTCGGAACAGAACGTCCGCCGCCGCCCGCTCACCGCCCCCTTGCACCACCGGCACACGAGGTCATTGTACGGCGAGGAGCACGGCGCATTCGGCGGGAACGCGCCACGCATCCTCGGCGAAGTCGCCCGCGTCTTTCTCGCTCGACCAGCGCACGCGCCACGTGCCGGCGAGCAGAGGCTCGTCGAAGACGTCGATGTCGAATGCGTCGCTAAGGTTGATGAGGAGGAGGTGATCGCGCGAGCGGAGGAGGAAGGAGTGCTCGTTGAGCACGGCGCCTTCGAGGTCTTCGTCGAACAGATGTTCGCGGCGCAGTTGCAGCAACTCGCGATAGAGCGCGACGATCGACTCGTCGCGATCGTCGTCATCGAGTTTGCACTTTTCGAACGTCGCGCGATCGTGCGGCGCGTCGAAGTCCGCGTGCTTCAGCGACGGGAACTGCTTCAGAAAATCGCTCCGGCCTTTTGCGACTTTCTCCGCGAGCTCGCGATCGTGATCGGCGAAGTAGAGAAATGGTGCGCGCGCGCCGCGCTCCTGTCCCTGGAAGAGCAGCGGCGTTTGCGGCTGCAGAAGCAGGAGCGCGGTCATCGCGCGGAGTTTGCCGGGCGACGTGAGGTCCCGCAGCCGCGCGCCGTCGCCGGAGTTCGCGACCTGATCGTGATTTTCCAGAAAGCAGATCAGCCGCTCCGATGCGATGTCGTCGGAGCGCGTGCCGCGGCGCTTTTTCTGCCACGCGTACCACTGCCCCTGATAGAGAAATCCGCGCCGCGCCATGGACACGAACTGCTGCGGCGTGCCGCGATAGTCGGCGTAGTACGCCTCGCGCAATCCCGTGAGCGCGACGCGCGCGGCGTGATGCCAGTCGTCGTTCCACAGCGCGTCCATGCCGTAGTCGGTGAGGAGGCGCCGGTTCTGCGGCTCGTTTTCCGCGGTGATGAAAATCGCGCGTCCGCCCGCGGCCTTCCGCCCGCGCTCGGCGATCTCCGCGAGGATGTGTTTCTCCGACGCGTCGTGAATGGACTGCGTGGCGTCGATGCGCAGGCCGTCGAAATGGAACTCGTCGATCCAGTACGCGGCGTTCTCCGCGATCAGCTCGCGCACACCTTCGCAGCGGTCGCCGTCGAAGTTGAGCGCATCGCCCCACTCGTTCGCGTAGCGGTCGGTGAAGTAGTCGGGCGTGAATTTGGAGACGTAGCAGCCGTCGGGACCGAAGTGGTTGTAGACGACGTCGAGGATGACGGCGATGCCGTGCGTATGTGCGGCGCTGATGAAGTCGCGGAGATCGTCGGGTGTGCCGTAGAGATGCGTCGGCGCGAAGAGATCGACGCCGTCGTAGCCCCAGCCGAACGCGCCCGCGAATTCATTGACGGGCATGAGCTCGACGACGTTGATGCCGAGCTCCGCCAGCGACGCGAGCCGCTGCGCGGCCGCGGCATACGTGCCTTCGCGCGTGAAGGTGCCGATGTGCAACTCGTACAACACGCGATTGCGCGGCAGGACGAAGTCGCGATCGCGCCACGCGTACTTTGATGCATCGACAACCTGCGACGGACCATGCGGCCCGTCCGGCTGAAAGCGCGACGCGGGATCGGGATACGCCTCGCGCTCGTCATCGAGACGAAATCGATAGAGCGTGCCGTCGCGCGCATCGGCGACGAGTCCCTCGAACCATCCGCCTTGCGCCTCGAGTGCGTAATCGCGTTCATCGATGACGACCGCGACGCGCTGTCGCGACGGCGCCCACACGCGAAAGTGAACGCCGTCCCGAACAACCTCCGCCCCAACCGTTCTGCGGCGATGCACGCGAGAGGAGCGTGCA
>DATELS010000201.1:0-7956 GCA_035276365.1 Thermoanaerobaculia bacterium | reverse complement strand
CATTCGTGACGATCACGAACAACGAGACGCAACACGTGACGGTGATCTCACCGCAGTGAGAAACGGCGGAGCGCCGGCCGCCTGCGGCCGGCGTTCACGCGACGACGCGCATCGCGCTGCGGCCGGTCGCGAACACCGTGGGCAGCGCGAGAATCATCACCGCGTCGCGCAACACGACGCCGTGCGTCGCGCCGTCGAGGATCGCCGTCCCTTCGATCGGCCGATTGCGCACCGCGCCGCGACAGAGCCCGAGATGCTGCGCCGCGACCGCGAACACGTCCGCCGCCCGCGGAAACGTCCCATGCCGCCGCACGCCGCACGTCTCGCAACTGAATCCGCCCTCGCCGCTGAGCGTGCGGTGAAAAATCGCGAACGGCGCGGTGGGGCGGGTGCGGATCGTGTCCATCGGGATGGCGTTCATTCTAACCGGAACCTTTACCGGTTCACCGTGCTCATGTCCGGATACCGTTCTCCTGCCGCGATTCCTTTCGGTGCGACCTCGTCGATCCGGCGCATGTCCTCCGGGCTCAGTTGCACGTTCATGGCGCCAACGTTTTCTTCCAGGTACTTCACGTGACGCGTGCCGGGGATCGGCACGATGTCGTTGCCCTGCTGCAGCACCCAGGCAAGTGCGAGCTGCGACGGCGTCACGCCTTTCTCGCGCGCGATCTCTTCGATGCGCGTCAGCACGTCCAGATTCTTCGTGAAGTTCTCGCCTTGGAAGCGCGGGGAGCGGCGGCGGAAGTCGTTCGGCTCGAGGTCGTCGATCGACTTGAACCGTCCGGTCAGAAAGCCGCGGCCGAGCGGGCTGTAGGCGACGAACCCGATCCCGAGCTCGCGCACCGTCGGCAGAATCTCATCCTCGGGATCGCGCGACCAGAGCGAGTACTCCGTCTGCAGCGCCGCGATCGGATGCACTGCATTCGCGCGACGAATCGTCGCCGGCGCCGCCTCCGACAATCCGAGGTGATGCACCTTGCCCGCGCGCACGAGCTCCGACATCGCGCCGACCGTCTCCTCGATCGGCGTCTGCGTGTCGACGCGGTGCTGATAGTAGAGATCGATCTCGTCGACGCCGAGTCGTTGCAGCGATGCGTCGCAGGCCTTGCGCACGTAGTCGGGACGTCCGCTGATGCCGAGAAACTCGCCGCGCTCGCCGCGCATGTTGCCGAACTTCGTCGCGATCACGACCTCGCGCCTGCGATCGCGAATCGCTTTTCCGACCAGCTTCTCGTTCGTGAACGGGCCGTACATGTCCGCCGTATCGAGAAACGTGACGCCGAGGTCGAGCGCGCGGCGGATCGTCGCGAGCGCCTCGGACTCGTTCGACGCGCCGTAAAACTCGGACATGCCCATGCAGCCGAGGCCGAGGGCGGAGACGGGGAGGGCGCGCAGGGTTCTGGTTTGCATTGCGACACGATATACGCATGCGTCTCAGCGTTCTCGATCAGGCTCCGATCTCCGAAAGCTCCACCGGCGCGCAGGCGCTGCGCAACTCCGTCGACCTCGCGAAGCTCACCGAGGAGCTCGGCTACTTTCGCTACTGGGTGGCCGAACATCACGGCACGCCCGCGCTCGCGTGCGCGAGTCCCGAGGCGCTCATCGGCGCGATCGCGGCGCAGACGTGGCGGCTGCGCATCGGCAGCGGCGGCGTGATGCTGCCGCATTACAGTCCGTTGAAGGTTGCGGAGACGTTCAGCATGCTCTCCGCACTCTCACCGGGTCGCATCGACCTCGCCCTCGGCCGCGCCGCGGGCACCGATCCGACGACCGCGTTCGCGCTGCAACGCGATCGACGACAAGCGGCGCCGGATGATTTTCCCGCGCAGCTCGTCGAGCTCATGGCGTATCTCGACGACGACATGCCGTCCGATCATCCGTTCGCGAGGCTGACGCAACTTCCCGGCCGCCCCGAGCTCCCCGACCTCTGGCTCCTCGGCAGCTCCGCGCAGAGCGCGATCTGGGCCGCGGAGCTCGGATTGCCGTACGCGTTCGCGGACTTCATCAACTCGGACGGCGCGGAGATCGTGGCGCGGTATCGCGCGGAGTTCACGCCGTCGACGCGACTCGCGGAGCCGCGCGTGATCGCCGCGGTGTGGGCGCTCTGCGCGGAGACGGACGACGAGGCGCGACGCCTCTCCGCGAGCTCGCGCATGATGTTCACGCTGTTCTTTCGCGGACAGCTCATCCCGATTCCGCCGGTCGAGAAGGCGGTGCAGTTTCTCGCGGAGCAGCCACCGTCCGAGGATCCGTTTCGCACGCGACGACGGGTGATCGTCGGCTCGCCCGCGACTGTGCGCGCGGGGCTCGAAGCCGCCGCGCGCGAGTATGGCGCGGACGAGTTGATGATCGTCACGATCACGTACGACCACGCAGCGAGGCGGAGGTCGTACGAGTTGATCGCGGAGGCGTTTCGTTAGCTCTTCGTCTTCTTCTTCGTCGCGGCAGCGTTTCGGGAGTGGCGCGCGTCAGCCGCGCGCCGACCTCCGTTTCGTAGGCGGCGGCGCGGCGGGCGCGTTCGCGCTGTTGCTCGAATCGTGCGGAACCGTCACGTTCACGGTGCCGGTGCCGCGATTGCCCGCGGCGTCGATGGCCTCGACGTGAATCGTATAGATGCGCCCTGTGCCTTGCGGGTCGCGCTCGCGTCGCAGCTTCACCGTCAGCAGTCCGGTGATCTCCCAATCAGTGGCAGCGATCGATTCGTTCGACGTCACATCGAAGATGCGCACGAGCGGCGACGGATCGTCGTCGTGCACGGTCACGGTCAGCGTCACCGTTTCGAAGTCGTGATTCGGCGGCGTGAGCACATCCGGCGCCGCGACGATCGATGTGATCACCGGCGCCTCCGTATCGTTCGACATGACCGTCACCGCGAACGTGGTCATCGCGCTGTTGCCGTGCGTGTCGTTCGCGGTGCAGACGACTTGCGTCGTACCGATCGCGAACGTCGATCCGGACGGAGGACTGCAGCCGACGGGCAGCGTCCCGTCGACGATGTCGCGCGCGGTGGCGGTGAACGTCACCGTTGCACCCGCGGCGCTCGTTGCAGTCGCGGTGAGATCGCCGGGGAGATAGAGCACGGGCGCGGTCGTGTCGACGACCGTGACCTTGAACGAAACGACTCCGCAGCGAACCGTCGTCGCGCCGAGCGGGAAGACCGAGCCGGATGCGGGACTGCACACCGCGCTGCGGCCGTTCTCGTCTTCGCCGCCATCGATCGGCTTGTACAACACGGTCGCGCCGTTCGGACCCGTCGCCTCGACCGTCATGTCCGCAGGAGGCGGCGCCGGCGTGGGCACGATGACGGTGATGCTGAACGATCCGCTGGCTCGATTCAGACGCGCGTCCGACGCCGAGCACTGCACGACGGTCGTGCCGGCCGGGAAGCGCGTGCCCGATGCCGGCGCGCACGAGACGGCGACGCTGCCGTCGACGAGATCGTTCGCAGACGCGGGATAGTTGACGACCGCGCCCGCGCTGCTCGTGCTTACGACGTTGAAGCCGCGCGGAATCGCGAGCGACGGCGCGGTCGTGTCGTTGACGATGATCGAGAAGGACGCGGACGAGCCGTCCGAGCCCGTGCAGCTCACGCGGGTGGTGCCGAGGGGGAAGAGGGAGCCGGAGGAGGGAGCGCAGGTGGCCGCGACATTCGTCCGTCCGTTCTCATCCTCGGCCGCGCCCACGGTGCCGGTGCGATACGTCACCACCGCTCCGCCCGGCCCCGTCGCCTCGGCCGTCATGTCGGCGGGGACGGTGATCCCGGCAAATGCCGGTACGGTCAGGATGAGGAAGAGAAAGGCAACAGCGTGGCGACGCGACATTCCGCACCTCCTGCTTCGTAACCCGGACGACATTATGCGGTTCCTGCCCGCGGAGGGGAATGGCGCTCTGCTAGGCTCTCGCGCATGAGAGCGTTCGCCGCCGCGTATCTCGCCGTCTTGTCGTTCGCCGTCGTCGCGGAGGAGCCGACGTTGTATGTCGTTGGCTACGCGCATCTCGACACCGAGTGGCGGTGGGAGTACCCGCAGACCATCCGCGAGTTTCTGCCGAACACGCTGCACGACAACTTCGCGCTCTTCGAAAAGTATCCGCACTACGTCTTCAACTTCAGCGGCGCGAATCGCTATCGCATGATGAAGGAGTACTACCCCGCCGACTACGCGCGGCTGCAGGAGTACGTGAAGGCGGGGCGGTGGTTCCCGAGCGGCTCGTCGATGGAAGAGGGCGACGTCAACTCGCCGTCCGCGGAGTCGATCGTGCGACAGATCCTGTACGGCTCGCGCTACTTCCAGCGCGACTTCGGCAAGACCAGCGCGGAGTACATGCTGCCGGACTCGTTCGGATTTCCGGCGTCGCTGCCGTCGATCCTCGCCCACATGAACATCCGCGGCTTCTCGACGCAGAAGCTCGACTGGGGCTCGGCGGTCGGCAAGCCGTTCAACGTCGGCGTGTGGATCGGACCCGATGGGCAGTCGGTCATCGCCGCGCTCAATCCCGGCTCGTACAGCGCGGACATTCGCGAAGACTTGACGTCGAGCGCGCAGTGGCTCGCGCGCGTGCGCGGCAACGCCGTGCCGGTCGACTATCACTACTACGGCACGGGCGACGTCGGCGGCGCGCCGCGCGAGGCGTCGGTCGCGCGCGTCGAGTCGATGGTCACGAAGCCGAGCGGTTCGCTGCGTGTCCTCTCATCGACTGCAGAACAGATGTTTCTCGACCTGACGCCGGAGCAAATCGCGAAGCTGCCGCGCTACACGGGCGAGCTCGAACTGACGCAGCATTCGGCGGGCTCGCTGACGTCGCAGGCGTATCAGAAGCAGTGGAATCGCGCGAACGAGTTGCTCGCCGACGCGGCGGAAAAAGCTTCGGTCGCGGCGATGCTCGCCGGCGGACGCGCGTATCCGCAGCAGCGCCTCGAAAATGCGTGGACGCTCGTCATGGGCGGGCAGTTTCACGACATCGCCGCGGGCACCGCGACGCCGCTCGCGCATCAGTACGCGTGGAACGACGACGTGCTGGCGATGAATCAGTTCCAGACCGTGCTCACGGGCGCGGTGGAATCGATGGCAGCGCAACTCGACACGCGCGCGACGGGCACGCCGGTCGTCGTCTACAACGCGCTCGACGTCGCGCGCGAAGACGTCGTCGAAGTGCCGGCGAGCTTCGACTCCGCGCGCGTGTTCGGTCCGGATGGAAAGGAAGTTCCGGCGCAGGTGTCGAATGGGAAGGTGCTGTTCCTCGCGCGCGTGCCGTCCGCGGGATTCGCGGTGTACGACGTGCGCAGCGGCGCCAAGCAGTCGAGCAGTCTGACGATCAGCGAGTCCTCGCTCGAGAACGCGCGTTATCGCATCGCCATCGACGCGAACGGCGACGTGGCGTCGATTTTCGACAAATCGCTACAGAAGGAGTTGCTCTCCGCGCCGCTGCGTCTCGCATTGCAGACGGAGACGCCGCAGGACTGGCCGGCGTGGAACATGGACTGGGACGATCGCCAGCAACCGCCGCGCGCGTACGTGAGCGGTCCGGCATCGGTGCGCATCGTCGAGCGGGGACCCGCGCGCGTCGCGCTGGAGGTGACGCGCGAGACCGAGGGGTCGACGTTCGTGCAGACGATCCGTCTGGCGAGCGGCGACGCCGGCAATCGCATCGAGATCGCGAACGCGATCGATTGGAAGACGCCGTCCGCATCGCTGAAGGCGACGTTTCCGCTCGCCGCGTCGAATGCGCTCGCGACGTACAACTGGGGCGTCGGCACGATCCAGCGCGGCAACAACGATCCGAAAAAGTACGAGGTCGCGTCGCACGAGTGGATCGATCTCACGGACGCGAGCGGCGCGCACGGCGTGACGCTGCTGACGGCCGCGAAGTTCGGCTCCGACAAGCCGGACGATCGCACGCTGCGCCTCACGCTGCTCTACACGCCCGGCTTCGGCGACGGCAACGGTCGCTCGTACAGCGACCAGACGTCGCAGGACTGGGGACATCACGAGTTCGTGTACGGACTGGCGTCGCACGAAGGCACGCGCATCGCGGACGTGCAGGCGCGCCGACTCGAGCAGCCGCTCCTCGCCTTCGTCGCCACGAAGCACGCCGGCGCACTCGGGAAATCGTTCTCGCTGCTGCGCGCGAGCAGCGACCCCGTGCACGTGATGGCGCTGAAGAAGGCCGAGGACTCGGATGAGGTGATCGTGCGGCTCGTGGAAGTCGAAGGGCGCGCGGTGCCCGAGGTGCGGCTGACGTTCGCGAAGCCGGTGTTGAGCGCGCGCGAGGTGAACGGTCGCGAGGAGCTCGTGAACGCGGCGAACGTGAAGAACGGCGAGCTCGTGACGTCGTTCGCGCCATTTCAACTGCGCACGTTTGCCGTGAGACTCGCCACGCGCGCAACGTCATCGCGCGGACAAGCGCTCGCGCTGAACACGGACACGCCTTTCGCCGGACTGCCCACCGCGATGCTCCCATCGACAATCGCCTTCGGCCCGATCGACTTTCGCGTCACGCCGAACGCGATGCTCGCGCGCGGACAAACCCTCGCGCTGCCGCAGGGCACGCGTCGCGCGTACATGCTCGCCGCGGCGGACGGCGATCAGAACGCGACGTTCCGCATCGGCGACGACAAGGTCGAGGCGGCGATTCAGAACTGGACCGGCTTCATCGGCCAGTGGGACACGCGACGCTGGGAACGCCGCGAGGACCTGCTGCCGCCGCGTCCCGATGCACCGCCGCACGCGCCGCAGCGCAAGTCGACCGCGGACGCCTTCGCCGGACTCACGCCCGCGTTCCTCAAGCCCGCGCCCGTCGCGTGGTTCGCATCGCATCACCTCGACGAGAAGGGCGAGAAGGTTCCGTACGCGTATTCGTATCTGTTCGCGCACACGTTCGATGTCGCGCCGAACGCAACGACGCTCACGCTGCCGGACAACGATCGCATCCGCATCATGGCCGTCACCACATCGAGCGAATCGCCGTCGCTGATCGAGCCGCGCGCGAAACGCGCATCGATCACGATCGAGCGCGGCTTCACGTTCAAAACGATTCCGCCGCCATCGCGCGACGACGCCGCCACCAACGCGACCGTCACGATCCTCGGCGGCACCATCGATCCGAACAGCGGCCCGCTGCGCGTGCTCACCGACGGCGCACTTCCGACCAACGAGGACGAGCCGGGCGCGAACGTGTTCTTCCGCGCCAACTCCTGGGGCGGCCGCCTCCGCCTCGACCTCGGCCGCCCCATCGACATCGCGGAAATCCGCACGTACTCGCGCCATCCCGACACGCGCGGCCCGCAGGTGTACAAGGTCTACGGCAGCAACACCGACTCCGCGCCGCCGAGCCGCGTCGATCCCGAAACCGCGGGCTGGACGCTCATCGCGTTCGTCGACACGCGCCCTGTCAGCGGGGACGCCGGCGGCCCGTACGCGGTGCGCATCGCGTCGACCGGCACCTATCGCTATCTCCTCTTCGACGTCTTCGAAACGGAGAGCGACGACGCGTGGGGCAACACGTTCTACAGCGAGGTCGACGTCATGGCGAGGTGACGCGTGAGCCACTCGAGCATCGGCTCGAGAAAGCGCTTCGGCACCGGACGCAGCGGATGAATGCCGAAGTGCGACTCACGCTCGTACGTTTTGAACGTCACGTCGACGCCCGCCGCCTTGAGCGCGTCGACGAGCGCGCGGCTCTGGCTGATGTCGACCGCGTCGTCCGCGGTGCCGTGCATGATGAGGAACGGCGGATCGTCGCGCGTGACGTAGCGAATCGGATTCGCCTGCTGCGCGAGCTCGCGATGCGCCTCGACGTCGCCGCCGAGGAGGCGCTCCATCGCGATGGACGGTGCGTTCTGCTCCTTCTTCTGCGCGAGTAAACGCGCGAGCTCGCGCGGCTCGAGAAAATCGGTCGGACCGTTCCAGTCGATCACGGCATCGGGACGCGTGACGCCTTCGCCACTCGTGCCGGCGA
>DATELS010000200.1:0-16528 GCA_035276365.1 Thermoanaerobaculia bacterium | reverse complement strand
GATCGTGCGGCTCGATCGCGTGGAGTCGCTGCTGCGCCGGGCGGGCGGCGACTATGGAGTGCGCTTGAAGGATGGGACGGAGTTGAGTTTGAGTCGCGCGAAACGCGATGAGCTCGAGAAGAAGCTCGGCTCGTAACTACTCGCCCAATTTCTCTTTCAACTGCCGCAGCTCGTTCGTCAACGCCGCGACCTGCTCCTCCAACCGTTGCACGCGATGCGCGAGCGGCTCGCCTCTTGGCGCGGCCTCGGATGTCACTGGCGCGACAACGTCCTCAACGATCGCCCCGCCCACCGTGTGCGCCCATCGCTCCTCTTTTTGTCCCGGACGTCTTGGCAGCTCGCGCACGAGCGGTTCGCTGTGCGTCGCCATGTCGCGCAGCGTCTCCTCCACCTCGGCCACGCTCTCGAACGTTTGCAATCGATCGCTGCGGCCGCGCAGCTCGCCGGCCGTCTGCGGTCCGCGCAGGAAGAGCAGCGTCAGCAGCGCCTTCTCGCGGCGGTTGAGATGCCACACCGTGTCCACGTTGTGATCGAAGCGCACCGCGCGGCCGCCCATCACGCGCCACACCAGCTTCTCGTCCTGCAGGCGATTCAGCGCGCGCTCGATCTCGCTCTCGCCGAGATCCATCACCGGCTCGCGATTCGACTTCTGGTTCGCCGCCGCGACCAGCGCGTTCAGCGTCAGCGGGTAGTACTCCGGCGTCGTGAGCTGCTTCTCCATCAGCGAGCCGAGGACGCGCACTTCGACGGGATCGAGCGTGCGCGGGATGCGCGGCCGCTGCTTCCCTTCCGTATCGAGCGTGGGGATGAACGTCATGACGCCACCGTATCCAATTCGTTCGTCACGTCAATCTTCTCGAACTGGCGGCCGAGGAATTGGATGCCCAGCCAGACCTCGAAGAAGAGCAGCGCCGCGGCGATCACCGTCGTGAACGCGACCACTGCCACGCTGTCGTGAAACCAGTACTTCGCCATGAGCAACCCCGGTCCGACGATGCACGCCGCCGGCAGCAGCACGAACAGCAGCACGAGCAGATTGCCCGCCGTCATCAGCAGACGCTGGCCGAGGACGATGAAGCCGCGCTGCTCGTCCGGCGCGCGCATCGCCCATCCGGGCAGCAGGATCGGCACGCTGTTGCGAATCAGGAGCTGCGCCGCGCAGACGGGTGTGGCGATGATCAGCGCGATCACGACGAACTGCGGCGTCGCGAGCAGATTCAGCTTCTTCGGCATGTGCGCGCTGTTCATGATGATCGACGCCACGCTGAGCATCACGATCTCGACCGCGGCGATGAACGTCAGCGGACCGGCGATCTCTGCCGCGACGAGACGCTCGCCGGAGATCGGATAACTCTTCAGCAATTCGATGCGCGGCAGATCGAGGCGCATGTCCTGCGAGAACACCGCGCTGCCGAGGAAGGGAAACATCGCCGCGGTGAAGAGGGCGATGCTCGCCATCGCGATGCGCACCGAGTCGTCCGACGCGTAGAACGCCTGGCCGAGGAAGTAGAGCGCACACGCGAGCATGATCAGCAGCCACGGCGACGAGATCCGCAGACCCGCCGTCACATTCTTCCAATAGATCGCCACCTCGGGTTTCGCGCGCGCCGGAATGCGAAACGGCGGCGGGATGCGCGGGAACGTCACCTGCTTGCCGATGCGCTGCTCGTTCATGCGCGCGCGGCGCGCGGCCGACTTCTGCGACGCGTGAATCGACGCCTCTTCGAACGCGATGTTCGTCCGCGCCGCGAGCTCGAGGAACACCAGCGCGACGACGATCAGCGCGCCGCACGACGCGAGGAGCTGCGGAATCGTGTGCGGCAGCACCGCGTGCGCGAAGAGTCGCGGCACGAAGAGGATCGCGTCCGCGACGCGTCCGTGGAACAGCGAGGGGAGATTCGGAAAGTGTCCCGGCCTCATCTGCTTGCCCATGCCGTGAAACGGCGTGAGGTCGACGGTGTGCCACAACAGGTACGAGACGCCCACGACGATCGCGGCGACTGCCGGCAATCGAATGAGAAAGCCGATGCCGAGGAGCTTGAGGCGCGCGCGGCCGAGGGCGACGAAGGTGAAGTAGATCGAGAGGACGATGAAGCAGCTCCAGAGTCCGATGAACTTCGCGCTGCGAAACACGAAGATCGTCATCAGCGTCGCGCTGAGGAACACCTGCGGCTGCGCGCGCAGGATTTTGTAGAGCAGCAGTTGACGTCGCGTGATCGGCGCGGGAAACAGAAACTGGATCTCCGCCTCGCTGAACGTCAATCCCGCTGACTGCTCCGGCAGCGCCCAGGCGAGAATCATCATCGCCAGCACGAGCGCCGCCGCGAGATCGACGAACAGCGGCGACACCGGAATGCCCACGCGCTGCAGCGGCGAGTGCGGGCCAAAGAGATGGCGGAGGCTCGTGAACCACAGGTACGCCATGCCCGCGAGGAACGAGACCAGGTAGCGGATGTTCCGCAGCCGCTTGAGACGCGACACGATGCGGTTGCGGAACGACCGCACGGTGACGAAGACGAACGGCCGGATCACGCGTGCGGTCCCTGCTGCGGCGCGCCCGACGTGATCGTGAGGAACGCCTCTTCGAGCGAGACGTCGCCGCGTCCGTGCGCGATCTGAAACTTCAGATCGTCGATCGTGCCGTACGCGATGCGCTCGCCTTTCTGTATGACGGCGACGCTGTCGCACATCTCTTCGACGAGATGCAGGAGATGCGAGCTGAGGATGACCGCCGTGCCCTGCTGCGCGCGCCGCGTGATCGACTCTTTCATGCGCCGGATGCCGAGCGGATCGAGTCCCGTCAGCGGCTCGTCGAAGATCATCACCTCGGGTGCGTGAATGAAGCCGCACGCGATCATGAGTTTCTGCTTCATCCCGCGCGACAGCTCCGCGGGCAACGCCTTGCGCTTTTCGGTGAGCTCGAATTCTTCGAGCAGCGCGTTCATCGGCGCGCGCCACTCCGCGACGCCATAGAGCGCCGCCGCGAACTCGAGATGCTCCTCGACCGTCAGGTAGTCGAAGAGGCGCGGCTCATCGGGAAAGAACGCGAGACGCCGCTTCGCCTCGACCGCGTCCGCGATGATGTCGTGACCGCCGATGCGCACATGTCCGCCGCTCGGCGGATGGATCCCGCCCAGCGCGCGGAGCGTCGTCGTTTTGCCGGCGCCGTTCGGGCCGACGAGTCCGAGGATCTCGCCGGGTTTGACGGTGAAGGAAAAGTCGCGCACGGCGACGAAGGACCCATACGACTTGCTGAGGTTGACGACCTCGATTGCTTGCATCGCGCCATCATAAGACTCGCGACACGGACGATGCCTCGTCCTCCGTCATCACCGCCTGTCGTACGAGATCGGCGCGGCGCTGCGTTTCCTCGGCGCGCACGAGCAAGTCGCCGTTGACGTCGTGCTCCGCGGCGTGGCGCATGAGCATCACGCGCTCTTCCAGCGCGCGGATCGCGTTCCACAGCGAGTCCTCGATCGCGTGATCCATGTCCGCGAGCAGGCTCTCGAGCGTATACGCGTGACCGGTGTGGCAACGGAAGCGCGGCGGGATCGCGTCCTTCATCTGCAGCAGCACGCCGTGGCATTCGGGGCACGCCCACTTCGACGGCGATCCGAGCTTCAGCACGCCGACCTCTTTCGCCTTCTCCTCGCTGGCGATCTTCACTTCGATGTCGATCTCCTCGGGCATGGGACGATCTCCTTCCAGCGCGTCGGCCGGCGTCATGGAGAGCCGTACGAGCAGCGGTGCGATCTCCTGCACCGGCAGCACGTGATCGACGCGCACGTGCCGCAGCGCGTTCTCCGGCATCGCCGGCACCACCGCCTCCTTCGGGTCCTGCACGATCGCGGTTCCGCCGAGTTGCTTCACCGCCCACAGTCCCGACGTGCCGTCATCGAGGCCGCCGCTGAGGACGATGCCCACGACGCGCGGGCCATACGTCTGTGCGGCGGAACGGAACAACGGATCGATGGCGGGGCGGAAGCGGTTCTCCTTCGGTCCGCGCGTGAGACGCACGCGGCCGGGCTCGATGATGAGGTGATGATCGGGACGCGCGACGTACACGCGACCCGGCTCGATGCGCTCGCCGTTGTTCGCGATCATCGCCGGCAGGTCTCCGGCCGTGCCGAACACGACGTCGAGCACGCCCGGCGCGTTCGGCGACGTGTGCACGACCACGAACACGGAGCCTTCGAAGTCGCGCGGAAGGCCGCTCAGAATCGTGCGGATCGCGCCGATTCCGCCCGCGGAGGCGCCGATGACGATGATGTCTTTGCCGGGCAAGTGACCTCCCCGGATCGTGTCCCGCACGATTGATACCACCCACGCCCGAATCTTGCTCTAGCATGCATGGATGAGCGATCTCCCGCCGCCGCAGTCTGACTTTTTCGTCGTCGGCCTGGGAGGGTCGGCGGGCGCGATTCGCTCCTTCCGCGAGTTCTTCCGCAACGTGCCGCTCGACAGCGGCATGGCCTTCGTCGTCATCCTCCATCTCTCGCCCGATTACGAGAGCCGGCTCGCCGAGGTGTTGCAGGGATCGACGTCGCTGCCGGTGACGCAGGTGCACGAGACGGTGAAGGTCGAGCCGAACCACGTCTACGTCATCCCGCCGAACCGCAGTCTCGCGATGCAGGACGGCTCGCTGACCGTCTCCGAGATCACGGGATTCGAAGAACGGCGCGCGCCGATCGACATCTTCTTCCGCACGCTCGCCGACTCGCACGACTCGCGCGCGGTGTGCGTGATCCTCTCCGGCACCGGCACCGACGGCTCGATGGGACTGCGTCGCGTGAAGGAGTACAACGGTCTCGTCTTCGCGCAGGCGCCGGAAGAAGCCGAGTTCACGGAGATGCCGCGCAACGCGATCGCGACGGGACTCGTCGACTTCATCCTTCCGGTGTCGGCGATCCCGCGGCGCCTGATCGCATATCGCGAGCAGCTCCGCACGATGCCGTTCGGCGCGCATCTCGAGGAGCGCACCGACGAAGACGAACAGGCGCTCACCGACATCTTCACGCATCTCCGCGTGCGCACCGGACACGACTTCGCGAACTACAAACGCGCGACGGTGCTGCGCCGCCTCGAACGCCGCCTCGCCGTGCGCGGCATCGCCCGACTCACCGACTATGCGCGTGCCCTGCGCGAGAATCGCGACGAGGCGGAGGCGCTGCTGCGCGAGCTGCTCATCAGCGTCACGAACTTCTTTCGCGACGCGAAGGTGTGGGAGTCGCTCGAAAACTCGATCGTGCCGAAGCTGCTCGCGGGCAAAGGGGCGGACGATCATCTGCGCGTCTGGGTGCCGGGCTGCGCGACGGGCGAAGAGGCGTACAGCATCGCCATGCTGCTCGCCGATGCCGTGTCGAGCGCGCCCGTCGTGCCGACGATTCAGGTCTTCGCCACCGACATCGACGACGACGCGATCGCGAAGGCGCGCGCCGGTCTCTACACCGCGGCAGACGTCGCGGACGTTCCTCCCGATCGCCTGTTGCGTTACTTCCTCAAGGAGCAGAACGGCTATCGCGTGCGGCGCGAGCTGCGGGAGCTGATCCTCTTCGCGCAGCACAACCTGCTCAAGGATCCGCCGTTCTCGCACCTCGATCTCGCGTCGTGCCGCAATCTGCTGATCTATCTCAATCGCGCGGCGCAGGAGCGGGCGATGGAAGTGCTCCACTTCGCGCTCAACCGCGGCGGCTTCCTCGTCCTCGGCACCGCCGAGTCGGCGGACGGCGCGAGCCGGCTCTTCTCGACGGTCGACAAAGAGCATCACATCTACCAGAGCCGCGGCGCGGTGCACGCGCTCACGGTGACCGAGCCGCATCACAACACGATGGCCGAGCTGCGCCGGCCGACCGCGGCCGAGGTCGAGGCGCGCGTCGAGGCAAGGATGCGCTTCGGCGCACTCGAGGTGCACCAGCGCCTGCTTGAGGCGTACGCCGCGCCTTCGCTCATCGTCGACGAGCAGTATCAGATCGTGCACCTCTCCGAGCGCGCCGGGCGCTATCTCCAGTTCACGGCCGGCGAAGCGTCGCTGAACCTGCTCCAGGTGATGCGGACCGAAATGCGGATGGACGTCCGGACGGCGCTCTATCAGGCCGTCCAGAGCCGCTCGACCGCGGCCACACGCGGGATCCTCGTGCACGACGGCGATCGCGGCGAGACGGTGAAGGTCGTCGTCCATCCGGCGCTCCGCGAAGGCGAGCCGCCGCGCGGACTGCTGCTCGTTCTGTTCGAGACGCCGCGCGAAGCCGCGGAAGTCGTGCCGGCGCACGTGACCTCGGCCGAGCCGGCGACGCGGCAGCTCGAGGAAGAGCTCGTGCGCGTCAAGGCGCAGATGCGCGTGACCGTCGAGCAGTACGAGGTGCAGGCCGAGGAGGCGCGCGCCGCGAACGAGGAACTGCAGGCGATCAACGAGGAGCTTCGCTCCACCGCCGAGGAGCTCGAGACCAGCCAGGAAGAACTGCAGTCCGTCAACGAAGAGCTGCGCACCGTCAATCAGGAACTGAAGATCAAGATCGACGAGATCAGCCACGCCAACGACGACATGCGCAACCTGATGAGCTCCACCGACATCGGGACGATCTTCGTCGACCGCGCGCTGCGCGTGAAGCTCTTCACGCCGCCCGTGCGGCACATCTTCAATCTCATCGCGACCGACGTCGGCCGTCCGCTGCTCGACATCAACAGCAAGCTGCGGGACACGAGTCTCGACGGCGATCTCGAGCTCGTGCTCGAAAAGCTGCAACCCGTGGAGCGCGAGGTGGAGACGCTCGAGGGACGCTGGCACCTGATGCGGCTCGTGCCGTATCGCACCTCGCAGGACCGCATCGACGGTGTGGTCCTCACCTTCATCGACATCACCGCGCGCCGGGAAGCGGAGCAGGTGTTGCGCCGCTCGAGCGAGCAGCTCGAAGAGCTCATCGGCGAGCGCACCTCGGAGCTGCGACGCGCGACGGTCATGCTGCAGGCGATCGTCGACGGCTCGCCGATCGCGATCATCGCCGTCGACACGAATCGCAACGTGCTGACGTGGAACGCAGCCGCCGAAAGGATGTTCGGCATGCCCGCGGACGAAGTCCTCGGCAAGCCGCTGCCCGAGGTGGCGAGCGGGTCGGCGGACGCGCAGCGGACGCTGCTCGACGCGATGTTCGGCGGCAGCGCGCAGCATTCGTACGAGACCCTGCTCCGCCGCCGCGACGGCATCTGGCTGAGCATCAACATCTCCCCCGCGCCGCTGCGCGGTCCGGACGGCAACGTCTACGCCGTCATGGGACTCCTGCAGGACATCACCGATCGCAAGCGCTTCGAGCAGGAGCGCGAGCGCCTGCTGCGCCGCGTCGTCGCGGGACAGGAAGAAGAACGGCAGCGCATCGCGCGCGAGCTGCACGACGAGCTCGGGCAGCATCTCACCGCGCTCAAGGTCGGGCTGGAGGCGCTGCACCCGGCCACCGACAGCATCAACGCGATGCGGAACATCGTCGCCGAGCTCGATCGCAGCGTCGACCGCCTCACGCTCGAGCTCCGCCCGCCGGCGCTCGACGGCGTCGGCCTCGATGGCGCGATCACGTCGCTCGTCGATCAGTTCACGTCGTCGAGCGGCATCCGTCCCGACGTCCACACGACCGGCACCGACGGACGACGCCTCCCGCCGCCCGTCGAGACGACGCTCTACCGCGTGCTGCAGGAGGCGCTCACGAACGTCTGGAAACACTCGGGCGCGAAGAGCGTGAGCATCATCGTCGAGCGCCACCCGGAGCAGGTGCAGCTCATCGTCGAGGACGACGGCAACGGCTTCGACGCAACGGACACCGGCGACAACGGCGACGACAACTCCGTCCACCTCGGCCTCGTCGGCATGCGCGAGCGCGTGGCGCTCATCGGCGGCAGCTTCAGCATCGAGTCCGCGCGCGGCAAGGGAACGACGCTCTACGTGCGCATTCCTCTGGGGGGGGGGTAACCGGATGCTCGCGGGGAAGGATTGGAGCCCCGACCAGTGACCGCGACGCGCGTGTTCCTCATCGACGACCACGGCGTGCTGCGCCAGGGACTGCGTCTACTCATCGATGCGCAGGCGGACATGCACGTCGTCGGTGACGTCGAGCGCGGACGCGGCGCGGCGCAGGCGATCGCGGACGCCGGCGGCGCCGACGTGATCATCCTCGACATCTCGATGCCCGACACGACGGGACCGCAGGTGTCGCTGGAGCTGCGCGCCGCGCTGCCCGAGGCGAAGATCATCGCCCTCACGCGTCACGCGGAGAAGGCGTACGTGCAGCAGATGATGCAGAACGGCGCGAACGGTTACGTTCTGAAGCAGACCGCGGGCGACATCCTGATCAGCGCGATCCGTATCGTCGCCAGCGGCGGGATCTATCTCGATCCCGCGGTGGCGGGAAAGATGTTCGGCGTGATCCATCCGATGCGCGGCGCGGTGTCGGCCGATCTCACCGCGCGCGAGCGCGAGGTGGTGACGATGGTGGCCTACGGCCACACGAACAAAGAAATCTCCTCCCTCCTCGGCATCACGGTGAAGACGGTGGAGACGCACAAGAGCAACGCGATGGAGAAGCTGGAGATCGGGACGCGCGCGGACCTCGTGCGCTTCGCACTGGCGCAGGGCTGGCTGGCGAAGTAGTCGCTAGTGCCAGCGTTTGCGGCGTCGCGCGGCGGCGAGATCGGCTGCGGCGGCGGACGTCGAGCGAAACAGCGCGGCGCGCGTGCGATCCGGCTCGTGGTTCGCCGCCGCCTCGAGCACGCCGGAAAGCTCGCCGATCGCACGGCGGATCTCGCCGTGCAGCAGCAGCTCGTCGCTGTTGGGCGTCGGCGAGGTGAGCGTGTCGCGCAGCCTGGGAATGCTGGCCACGAAACGCTGGACGGTATCGAGGTTCACGGCGGGCTGTCGGCGTGCCGCGTGCGAGCGGACGGACGAGATGAGCTCTTCGAAGTCGGGCGGCCTGTCGATCACGGTGAACGCGCCGGTCGCGCAGTCGCCGAGCTGATCGCGCACGTCGCGATCGCCGACCGTGACGTCGAACTCGCGCTGCGACAGCAGCACCGCGCCGGTGAGCGCGTCGCTGACGGACGCGAGCCGGAAGCCCGCCCTCCGCAACCGCATCGCGATCGCGTCACGGATCGAGTCATCCCGTTCGATGAGGAGAACCGAGCGCGCGATGGTGGGCATGCGGGCATTACCATCGCTTTTCACGCGTTTTTGGTCGCTCGGGGAAATCCCCGAGGCGTCGGATTAGTCGAACATGGGCTCGCGTGCGACGCGCGCGAAGCCGGCGCCCAGCCACACTCTTTCCATAATGATCCACCGCTTGCTAGTGCTACCATCATTACTTCCTCATATGACCCTTTTGTCTTCTCTGGCCGGCCCAACCTTAGCGGCTCGGCGCACTGATCCTGGCCGTCGGCCTTCCGCTCATGCCTCGGTTTTTCGCTCCAGTACTCTTTCATTTCTCAGTTCAGCGCAGAGAGATCCTCATGCCCGACATGATCGAGAGTTCATGCTCCAAGTGCGGTTATGCTCAGAAAGTCAATTCGAAATTTGCCGGTCATCAATGGCGGTGCGCTTCATGCGGTGAGGAGTACAGCGTCGCCCGCACGACGACGTTACCGGTCGCGCTGCAACCTGACGATGCAGCGGATCCGACGACTGCCGAGCCGTTCCAAACAGCAGCACCCGAGATCCTCCTGAGTGGAGGTTCGATATTCGATGAGCCTTTGCCGGGCGGCACGCCGAGCGGTGCGAAGTCTCTTCCGAAAACGGATGACGTGGCGCCGAAAAAAGCCGAAATCCTGCGTTCGTTCATGCAGCTCGACTGGCACCGGCTCGCGGACCGTGACTTCTTCAGGACGTTCCCGACGTTCTGCGACAAGATCGCGGAGTTGCGGCCGCTGCTAGCGCCGCAGCTTGCGCGCGCGCTACCGCAACGACTCGCAGACGCGCGCCGCCGGTGGCAGGCCGGACAAAGCGCGCCCACGGGGAAGCGGCCGCCCGTAAGTGAACAGGGGTTGCCGCAGCTCGCGGACATCTGCGTCAACGTCGGCACGGCATTGCTGAATGGTGGCGACTACGAGTTTGTCGCGCCGCTCGCAAGCGTCGCCGTGTCCGGCTACTTCATTCCAGGCCTACCGCGGCACGCGGACGCGCTTCTCCGTGCTTTTCGCTTGCAGAGCGTGGCCAACATCGTCCGGAAAAAGAATCTGTTCGACTTCGAAGCCGTGCTCGAGTCTGTTCGCGCCGACGCTCAAAACCTGCGCCGCCGAACGATTGGCAAGAGAATCGCGCCGCGCCCGGAGCAACTGAGCGAAGCAATCGATCAAGTCGTCTACCAATATTTCACAATGGTGATCCGCGACACCCGTAACGCGCCCCAGGCCCAGCACATCGCTTCTGCAGCGTTCGTCTACGTCTGCAGGTTGCTCGGCGAGCGCGGTCGGTGGGATGAGATGAGGCAATGGATATCGCTGTGTAAATCAGCAGATCAGGACAGCGTCGAGACTCCGCGCGCGATGGGCCTGCTGGTGGAAGATGATCCGCTCGCGCTGCCCGGAAAGACAACGCAAGCGGAATTCATGACGTGCGTCGAGAACCGCGACTTCAGCGGCGCACTCGCCGTACTGACTCCGTGGGTTGCAACGTTGCGGACCAGATTGCAAAACGCGGCGAACCTCTTCCGTGCCTACCGCACACCCGAAAGTAACTATTTGAGTATTGATGGCAAGCCAGAACCGAGCTTGATGACGATTTTGAACCGCGCCGTCAGCAGCTATTTGAAGGGCAACTCGAGAGTCGCCCTCGCAGCATTGAAGGAACTGCCCGCAATCGGCGATGTCGGATCCCATCCACTCATACGGGAGTGGCGCGCGCTGGTGAACGCGAAGGTTGGCGCTCTTGCACAAGCTGAATCGCTTCTGCGCGCGTCGTTGGCAAGCGGCTTCGTGCTGGAAGATACCGCATGGAATCTCAGTGTACTGCTCGCTCAGGACTCCGGCCTCGCCTCACAACAGGCCGCCCTGCAAGTACTGAGAGAGTACCTGAAAGTCGAAGACGTGAGGTTGTACGAAGGCGGTGCGGTTCGCGAGACGTCGGGCCGACATATTCTCGCGAATAACGCCACGACTTTCACAATGACGGCGTTGAGCCTTGCCACTGGCAACGAGTCATTCATCGTCGAGCTCGTGTTGAACACGCCCCGCGGTGAGCTACGGATGTACGACCGACTTCTTCCTCTGGCTTTTGTACTCGCGGCGAGTTCCGGCCACAGTCAACAGAACGAGCTCCGCGACCGGCTCATCAGCCTCTGGGCAGGCGGGGGTGAGGAATTCGAGTGGGCGGACGCCAAGGCTCGTATCTCGGCCACGGAACTCGAGGGATACGTCAATCGCACCGGTGGGGATCTGCTCGAGTTGGCAAAGCTCTCGGAGTATCTCGAGCAACGAAAGCGGTACGAGGGCGGCCGTTCGCCGCTCCTCAACCGCAAACTTGCCGACATCTATCAAGCGCTCGAAAAGCCGGTGAAGGAACTCGAAGCGCGCGTCGACCTCGTTCTGGCACTCTCAAACATCCGTGCGTCTGAACAGGAGCAGCGCGACGCCGTGATCGATGCGCTAAAAACGGCGGACGAAAACGACGATGAACATAAGCCGACCTTTGCCGCACTGGAACGGCTCGAATCTGCGCTCACAAAGATCGGTAAGCGAGCGTGGCTCAAAGGATTCGAGCATCTCTACCGCGCGAAGCCGGAACAGAAACCACAGAAGCCCGAGAAATCTACCGAGCGGCCGGCCGCGCCGATCGTCCCTCCGCCAATCACGCCAAAGCCTCCGGTACGCAATCGGTTGACGCTCGAGGACGCCACAAAGGAAGCGGACGTCGACGCCGACGTGTCGCTCGAAGTCGTGACACCCTCCATCGTCAATGATGTTGACGAATCGGACTTTGTCCTGCGCATCGCCAACACGAGACCATCACGGCTCACTGACGTGGAGCTCTACTTGGAATTCAAACCGGCGAGTGTCCACAGCGGTTCTCGCTACGCCACGGTGGCAAGCCCGCACGCGTTGAAGGAACGCGACCCCGGCACGGTCACTTACGAGACCATTCCTGTGCACTGCCCACCCGAGGTGCAGTCTGTTGCCGTCTCGGCGGCACTCGTCTACAAGGTCGATGGCCAACGCCGCTACAAACAGGCCGCGACCGTTCGATTGCCAGCAACTGCGTTCTCCGACGTAACGCAGTGCTCCGGCGGGATTCCGCACGAGCTCTACTTCTACGGCGGGATGGTGTCGCAAAATTACGCACACACGTTTCAAGGCCGCGAGAAGTTACGCGACGAGCTTCTCGACTGTATCCGGGCCGGTAACATGACTCATTTCCTCGACGGAATCAAACGCGTCGGGAAAAGCTCCGTCTGCGCGAATCTCGTGTATGAGCCGGCATCAGACGTCATTGCGGTCCATCTCGACCTTGACGACTATGCCCTTGGCGACGAGAAAGTGAACACGCAGGTGTTCTGCCAGCGGTTGCTGCGCGACATCGCCGCGGCGCTCATGGCGCGCCGCTATGATGAGCTGCCAACGGTGTCAGTTCAGCGATGGGAGACGGAGCCGTCGACGGTCGTCTTCAAAGACGTGTTGCGACAGTACGCCGCGGCGGTCGCACCAGCACGCATTCTCCTCATGTTCGACGAAGTGCAAGCGTTGCTGGCGTCGGTTGAAAACAATCAGCGCGTTCGCGACTCGAACAAATATGTCCGCAAGGACTTTCTTGACATGCTCTCCGCCATGCTGAATGACGCCCACCGGCCGGCGCAATTGCTGTTCACGGCATCGGAGCGCTATGAGACAGTCAAATCGGGCGGCACGTACAACGTATTCAATCGCGTCACTCCGATCAATCTCGGATTTCTCGACGAATCGGCGACAGGCAACATTCTCGCTGCGGGCGTGCGGAATACGGGTATTCGCTACACGCCAGAAGCCGTAGCCTCCGTATGGCGACATCTGCGCGGCTACCCAGCGCATGTACAACAGATGGGTGACAAGTTGATGGACCGCTTGCGCGCGCGTCACCGCACTGTAGTACTTCCACAGGATGTCACTGACGTCGCCGACGAGCTCGTCAGCGACTCGATTCTGTTCGATTACCAATGCAACCGCGACACAATCGGACGCGAACAAGCGACCATGCTCGAGGCGATTTTCAAGGGCCAGGAAGAACTGTACGGTGGCCGTCGCGCCGGCACTGGCCGCGGCGTACCTATGCGCGAACTGGCAAAATTTGCGGGAGGACTCGAAGCTGCCCGCATCCCGGCCATCAAAAAAGCCCTCGAGTCGCAGCAGGTGATTGCTGACGAATGGGATAGCGAGGGACAACTGATCGTCCGCATCAATGGATTGCTGATGGAGATGTGGTTGGCGCACCTGCGCGACGAACGCGGAGCGTTGCGCGAGGACGTGTTCCCCATGAAGCGTCCCTCGATTTTTCATCAGGCGCAGGCGGCAGCTATTTCGAGTCCGGAGCGTCGGGGCTGCGTCGTCTTTGTCGATTTCGAGAACATCGCTCGCGACGAGGCCGTCCGGAATTCCTTCCTTGGGCACGTCGACGCCAAAAAGGCCGCCGAGGAGTTTCATTCGCGTCTAGTCGCGGCCTGTGCGGCTGCTGGCTACGACCTACGTGACAAACGTATCGTCGCACCGTGGAGCATCGAAGAACTGACGGCCTATCAAGATATTTTTGAGCATCTCGGTATGAAGCCCGTCAATTGCTTAAAGGGCGTCAAAAACGCGGCAGACTTCGCCTTGATGCAAACGCTGCTAGAAATGCTGCCTTTCTTCTTATCAACAGGCGTCGGCACGTTGCTACTCATCAGCGCGGATAACGACTTCGCGCAAACACTCACCCGGTCGAAAGGTGCAGGTTTGCGGACTGTGGTGTGGGGAATCTGGAAGAATCGGCGACCGAGCCGTAGTCTTCTTGCCACAGCCGATCTCACACAGCACCTTCTTGACATGCTTTACCCGAAAGTTTCGGCACCAGCACCCTCACTGTACGGATCGGTATGACGGAGCGAGGCTAAGACTGTCGCCGCCCGTTGGTATTCGACTAGCGGTCAGTCGAACACCGCGGGTCGTGCGACGCGCGTCTCGCCGAAGCAGTTGTCCGCGCGCAGCGCGACCTTGCGCGCGAGCGCCATGAACGTCGTCATCTTGCCGCCGAAGACGTTGATGAGGTTGCCGCGGCGCACGACGCGGAAGTCGCGGCTGATCGCGCTCGGATTCGTGGCGCGCCCGACGAGCGGGCGCACGCCGGCGAAGGTCGAGGCGACGTCGGCGCGCGAGATCGGCGCGCGGAAGTAGCGGTTGAAGCGCGCGAGCAGGTAGTCGATCTCGTCGTCCGAGGCGCGGACGCGGTCGAGGGAGTCGCGGTGGACGACCTCCGTCGTGCCGACGAGCGTCGTCTCCTTCCACGGCAACACGAAGAAGACGCGATGATCGCTCGACGACTGCAGCAGCAGGCCACTCTCGCTCACGCGCCGCGTGAGCACGAGATGCGAGCCGCGCACGAGCGAGAGCACGTAACGCGCGGCGATGTCGTTCGCGCGCAGGAGCTCGTTCATCCACGGACCGGCGGCGTTGATGAGGAGGTCGAAGCGAGGCGCGTCACCGCGGTCGGTGCGGACGATCCATTGATCGCCGTCGCGGCGCAGCTCGTCGACTCTCGTCTCCTCGCGAATGATGGCGCCGTCTCGCGTGGCGGCGGCGATGACTCTGCGCACGAGTTGGAAGTCGTCGACCTGCGCATCGCTGTACACGAAGCCGCCGCGCAATCCCTCCGACGTCAGCGGCGCGCGAGCGAGCAGCTCGTCCGGCGTGAGCGCGTGATGCTTGTCGATGCTCTCATCGCGTGCGAGCGCGTCGTAGAGCGTGAGTCCGATGCGGATGATCGCGCGGCTGCGCGGGCTGTCTTCGTACACGGGCAGCAGGATCTCGAGTGGCTTCACGAGGTCGGGCAGATGGCGCAACAGCCACGCGCGCTCGCGCAGCGACTCGCGGACGAGTCCGACATGCATGCGCTCGAGATAGCGCAGCCCGCCATGGATCATCTTCGTCGTCGCGGAGGAGGTCTGCTCCCCGCAGACGCCTTTCTCGAAGAGCGTGACGTCGTAGTCGCGTCGCGCGAGCTCCCAGGCGATGCCCGCGCCGTTGATCCCGCCTCCGACCACCGCGATGCGCCGCCGTTCCACGCCGCGAACGATACGACGTATGTGATCCGCCGCACACCGTGGAGCGCGGCTGGCAACAGCTTCGCAATGACCTCAACCATATGACGCTACAAGCGTTGTACGGAGTTGCACCAGACGCAAACGCGGACCTCGCCGTGATGTTGACGGGAGGCGGCGCGCGGGCGGCGTATCAGGTCGGATTGCTGAAGGGCATCGCCCGTCACTTCCCGCATCTGCAATTCCAGATCGTCACCGGCGTCTCGGCCGGCGCGATCAACGCGATCTATCTCGCCGCGCGTCACGGCACGCTCGCGGAGAAGGCGCGGGAGCTGGAGGACATGTGGTGCCAGCTCAACTGCGACTCGATCTATCAGTTCGACTGGAAGGTGATGCTGCCGTTCCGCTCGGCGCTGGCGTCGGTGCTGCCGAAGAAGAGCCGCTGGACGGCGTCGCGTCCGCACGCGATCGTCGACACGGCGCCGCTGCGCGAGCTGCTCTGCCGCATCCTGGACACGCAACCGGGTAAGCCGGTGCGCGGGATCGCGGAGAACATCCGCTCCGGCGAGCTGACGGCGCTCGCGCTGATGACGCTGGATTACTCGACGGGACAAACGGTCCGCTGGGTGCAGGGCCGCAATTTCGATGTGTACGAAGGACCGAACCGTCGCGTGGTGGAGACGCAGTTCACGCTGGAGCATGTGCTCGCCTCCGCGGCGCTGCCGTTCGTCTTCCCCGCGGTGCAGATCGGACACGAGTGGCACGGCGACGGCGGGATGCGCCTCGCTGCCCCTCTCTCCCCCGCCGTCCACCTCGGCGCCCGCCGCATTCTGGCGATGTCGACGGGCTACCAGCGCACGCCGGACGAGGCGTCGCAGCCGGTGGTGAGCGGCTATCCGCCCGCTGCACAAATCCTTGGGCAGCTCGTGAACGCGATCTTCCTCGACGTGATCGACGAGGATGCGGCGCGCATGGAGCGCATGAACGAACTGCTGCGCAAGATGGCGCCGCACGAACGCGACGGCCTGAAGCCGATCGACCTGCTCGTGCTCCGCCCGTCGATCGACCTCGGCAAGCTCGCCGGCGAGTACGAGCGTTACCTCCCCCGCAAAGTGAAGTTCCTCGTCCGCGGCCTCGGCGCGAAAGAAACGGAGTCCCCCGACTTCGTGTCCCTGCTCATGTTCGAACCGAGCTACACCCGCCGCATCATCGAGATCGGCGAAGCCGACGTCGAGGCGCGCCTGGACGACATCCGCGCGTTCCTGGGCGAAGAAACGGAACGACAGGTCGCGGTGTAGGGA
>DATELS010000199.1:0-2985 GCA_035276365.1 Thermoanaerobaculia bacterium | reverse complement strand
TCCACTCCATCGAAGTCGCGGAAGGCATGCGCGCGATCGACGCGATCCTCGCCAGCGGCTTCGAGCAGGTCGCGGCCATCAAGGCAGGGGAGCGCGCGCTCGCGGAGCTCGGCGTGATCGCACAACAGGACGACGGGCTGACACTGCTCGAAGACTACGCCGCCGCCTCGATCGCCATTCCGGACAACGCGCTGCCGAAGTTCCGCGGCATCATCGACGCGCTGCGTTTCGCGCAGAAGCGCGGCGACGTCGACGATCTGCGCCGCCGTCTGCGCGCGCATCCCGAGCTCGACGCGCACGTGAAGCTCGTCGACGCCTGCATCGCCGCATTGCCGCGCGTCGTGCGCGGCGAGATCGCGGCCACCGAGGTGCTCTTCCCGAACGGATCGATGGAACTGGTCGAAGCCGTCCATCGCGGATCGCCGGAAGTCATCGAGTTGAATCGCCGCGTGGCGTCCGCCGTGCGTGAGCGCGTCAACGCGCGGCGCGGACTGCGCATCCTCGAGATCGGCGCCGGCACCGGCGGCACGACGGTCGCCGTCCTCGACGCGCTCGCCGGCACCGACGCCGAGTTCTGCTTCACCGACGTCTCGCCGCACTTTGTGAAACGCGCCGAACAGACGTTCCGCGGCCGTCTCGCGAACATGCGCTTCGCAGCGCTCGACATCGAGCGCGATCCCGCCGCGCAGGGATTCGAAGCCGGCACGTTCGACGTCATCATCGCCGCGAACGTACTCCACGCCACGCGCCGCATCGACGAGTCGCTCGGCAACGTCAAGCGACTCCTGCGCGCCGGCGGCACGCTCCTGCTGAACGAGGCCACGCGCTTCCACGCATTCGCCACCGTCACGTTCGGTCTGCTCGATGGCTGGTGGCGCTTCGACGACGGCGACGTACGCATTCCGCACACGCCGCTGCTCACCGCCGATGCGTGGCGCGACGCGCTCACGCGCGCCGGCTTCCGCGACTTTGCCACGCTCAGCGAAGGCGACGTCGGTCAGTCCGTGCTCACCGCGACGCTCGACTCCGCGCACGACGTCGTCGCCATCGTGGCCGAAGTGCTCGGCGTCGATGTGTCGGAGATCGATCCGTCGCTGCCGCTCGTCGACATCGGCGCCGACGCTGTCGCCACTCGCGCCATCGCCGCGCGCCTCGGCCGTTCCGCGCGCGATCTCGCGAACCTCCCGCGCCTGTCCGCGCTGTGGAGTGTCTCCGCGCCCGCGCGCGCGCAACGCGCGATCGAAACGAATGGAGAACCGGGCGGCGCAACCGACACCATCCGCCGCCTCGTCGCCGCCGCGCTCGAAATCGATCCGTCCGAAGTCGATCCCTCGCTCCCGTTCTCCGACTACGGCATCGACTCGATCATGGCGGTCGACGTCGCCGCGCACATCAGCGAGGCCGTCGGCGTGCAACTGCGTCCGACCGATCTCTTCAACTATCCGACCATCCGCCGCCTCGCCGAGCACCTCGGCACCCACATCACACCGATCGAACCGAGCGAGACGCGCGTCGCTGCCGCCGAGATGGGCGACGTCTTCGACATGCTTCGCCCGCAGGAAGAGATCGCCGACGGCATCGCCGTCATCGGTATGTCCGGACGCTTCCCGGGCGCGCCCGACGTCGCCGCGTTCTGGCAACGCCTCGCCGACGGAACCGACTGCGTCACCGAGATGCCGCTCGCGCGGTTCGGCGCCGGCGCGGAAGGGAAGTGGGGCGGCTTCCTCGATCGCGTCGACGACTTCGATCCGCTCTTCTTCAACATCTCTCCGCGCGAAGCCGTGCAGATGGATCCGCAGCAGCGCCTCTTCCTCGAAGAAGCATGGCGCACGTTCGAAGACGCCGGCTATCCGCCCGCGGAGCTCGACGGCAAACGCTGCGGCGTCTTCGTCGGCGGCGGCTCGGGAGATTACCAGCGCCGTCTCGACGCCGCCGGTCTCGCACCGGAAGCGTTCACGTTCATGGGCAACGCGGGCTCGATTCTCGCGGCGCGCATCGCGTTCGTGCTCAATCTGAAAGGGCCGAGCATCGCCATCGACACCGCGTGCTCGTCGTCGCTCAGCGCGATTCATCTCGCGTGCGAGAGCCTGCGCCACGGCGCGTGCGACCTCGCGCTCGCGGGCGGCGTGGCCGTGCTTTCCACGACGTCGTTCCACGACTCCGCGACGCGCGCCGGCATGCTCTCGCCGCACGGCCGCTGCAAGACCTTCGACCGCGCCGCGGACGGCTTCGTGCCCGCGGAAGGCGTCGGCGCCGTGTTGCTGAAGCGCGTTGCCGACGCCGTCGCGGACGGCGATCGCATCTACGCCGTCGTGCGCGCGAGCGCGACGAATCAGGACGGCCGCACGAACGGCATCACCGCGCCGAGCGGCCCGTCGCAGACCGCGCTCGAGCAAGAGGTCTACGAACGCTGCGGCATCTCGCCGGAGTCGCTGACGCTGATCGAAGCGCACGGCACGGGCACAAAGCTCGGCGATCCGATCGAAGTCGATGCGCTCACCGATGCCTTCCATCGCTGGACCGAGCGCCGCAACTTCTGTGCGCTCACCTCGGTCAAGGCCAACATCGGCCACACGCTCGCCGCCGCGGGCGTGGCGAGCTTCATCAAAGTGCTGCTCTGCCTCGATCGCGAAGCCATTCCGCCGTCCGTGCACTTCAGCGAGGCGAACGAACATCTGAAGCTCGACGCCAGTCCGTTCTTCGTACCGCGCGCGCTGACGCCGTGGAAGTCGTCGCGCACGCCGCGCCGCGCCGCGATCAGCTCGTTCGGATTCAGCGGCACCAATGTTCATCTCGTGATCGAAGACGTTCCGCCGTCGTTCCGTCGCGCGCGCAACGGACGCGTTGCGCCGTTGCCCGCCGCGACGTTCGCGCGCGAGCGCTTCGCGCCGGAAGATCCGCAATGGCATCGTGCTCCCGCGAAGGCGCAGCCGCACGCGTTCGGACTGCATCCCGAAGCGGTGGACGCGCAACACTTCGTCAGCA
>DATELS010000198.1:0-20490 GCA_035276365.1 Thermoanaerobaculia bacterium | reverse complement strand
TCGTGGCTCGAACTCTCTCTCTTGCGGCAGCATTGGTTCTCTTTGCCCTGCCGGCGATGGCCATCACATATGGTCAGGCCGACGGGAATCTGCATCCCGAGGTGGGCGCGCTGGTCGGCCAGTTCAGCTCGGGGATGTATCCGTATTGCTCGGGGACGCTGATCTCGCCCACGGTGTTCCTCACCGCGGCGCACTGCGACCTCGGCACCTCGCGTGTGTACGTGACGTTCGACTCCGCGTTCAGCTCGAAGTCGAAGCTGCTCAGCGGCACGTATTACGCGGATCCGCTGTACAACCAGGCGCAGAGCGACCCGCACGACATCGCGGTCGTCGTCCTCGACTCGCCGGTGAAGAACATGACGCCGGCGCGACTGCCGGCCGCGGACTCGCTGTCGTCGCTGACGGTGAACGCGCCGTTCACGTCGGTCGGCTACGGCGGCCAGGAAGCCGTGAATCAGCCGGGCGGTCCGGTGATCGCGTATCTCGACACGCGCGAGTATTCGTCGGGCAGCCTGAACTCGATCAATCCGGCGTGGCTGCGCCTGTCGCAGAACATCCACACCGGCGACGGCGGCACCTGCTACGGCGACTCCGGCGGCCCCAACTTCCTCGGCGCGAGCCGCACGGAGACGAACATCGTGGCGGGCACGACGATCACCGGCGACTCGCTGTGCAAGTCGACGAACGTGATTTACCGGCTCGACACGCAGTCCGCGCGCTCGTTCCTCAGCCGCTTCGTCAAGCTCCCGTAATACGGCACGCTCATTGCGCCTCCTGTGTCCGCAGGAGGCGCAACATGAGCGTGACGGACGACGGATTCTGGGATCAGCTCAAAGGCAATTGGAAGCAGGTGAAGGGGAAGGTGCGCGAGAAGTGGGGCCTCCTCACGGACGACGACCTCGAGCACATCGCCGGCCACAAAGACCGCCTCGTCGGCAAGATTCAGGAGAAATACGGCGAGGCGAAATGGAACCACGCGCAGGTGGACGAGGAAATGCGGCGCATGTAATCGCGACGCACAACGGGCCGAGGCGTTGCGCCTCGACCCTGGGCGTTCAGGTCACTTTCCTGCGTTGTTCGCGTCGACGATCTGGAACTGCTGCTGGTTGACCTTCTCGTCGCCGACCCAGACCTCGGCGCGATAGTCGCCCTTCGCCCACGATCCCGTGTCCTTCGACGTGAAGGACAGATACTTCTGACCGGCCGCGACAGGCTTCGTGTCTTCGCCGATCTTCGTCTCGTTCGGCCCGTACCACACGATCTTCACCTGCGAGTTGGCCGGCGCGTCGCCGACTTCCATGCTCAGGTAAATGGGCTGGCCCGGCGCGAAGTCGTCGCCGCCCTTGCCCGTGGCCATGGAGCCGTCCGGAGCAAGCTCATGCCCGATCGTGACGTCGTCGATCCACGACTGCGCCGTGGTCGGTGCGATGTCGGACGGATTCGTCGTGCCGGCCTGCTCGACGGTCGTCGTGGTCGGGGGTGCTTCCGCGGTTTCGTCCTTTCCACACGCGGCGACGAAAAGCGAAATCAGGATCAGTGCAAGGATGGTTAAAATCTTCTTCATTTGCTGGCCTCCGCCGGCTGACACAGCAGGAGACATGCCGAACTGGTCCGATAGGCGAGCTCTTCAACTCGTGATGCTTACGCTGTTGTACTGTGCGTTCAGCACGGCGCAAGACTCTCCGCTGGTCGCGGCCGCACGATCCGCACAACGCCCGCGAACGGCGTTTTCGATTTCATCGCCCGCGCCGGCAGTCCGCACGATCCGCTGGTTCAATACGAAACGCACGTCGCTCGTGGATTTCCACGGCGACGTGGTGCTGATCGATTTCTGGGCGGCGTGGTGCGGCCCGTGCGTGGCCGCGCATCCGGAGATCCAGCGCCTCGCGAAGGAGCTCGGCCCCTCCGGGTTCACCGCGGTTCTCATCCACGCGCGTCATACGAAGGATGCCGCGGCAGAGTCGGTGATCCCGTCGTACATTCGCGAGCACGGCATTACGCTGCCGGTCGCCATTGCAGACGAGCATGTGTTCGAATCGCTGGGCATCAAAGGTATCCCGCATTACGTGCTGCTCGACCGGCAAGGAATTGTGCGCTATAGCAGCGCGGGACGACTCCCGGATGCGGCGACGATCCGCGCATTACTGCACTAGTCGACTCCGACGTAGTAGTAATGCGCGACGCGCGATGCCTCGTCATAGAACAGCCATGCTTCGTGGCTCGCGAACGAATCGTCGAAGCGCGTCGCGATGTAGCACCGCGACGTCGGTGTGATCACGGGCCGCCACCACTTGGGTCGCCGCTCTGTCCAAGTTCGACAGTCGGGGAGCGGCGCGCGCTTGAAGCCTTTGTCGGCGATCGACTGGATCGTCCGCAACGACGCGTTGAACCGCAGAAATCGCACAGCAGAATCAGTTGAGCCGGACGCCTCACTCTGAAATCCGGTCACATCCGGCGACGCCGCGAATCCGAACTCGTCCCGAAAGACGCGCGTCGAGGTCGACGAATACGACATGTTCCCGAAAACGAGCCACGACATGACGAAGGCGACCGACACCAAACCCGTCACGCCGCCCACACCGGCGACGAGTGCACCGATGATGGTTCTCGCGCGGCGTCGACGACGAATGCCGGAAACGAGCACGAACCCGCCGATCACCGCGACGAACAACGCAATCGCCGCGGCGACGGACCACAACAGCAGAACGCAGCCGATTCCCACTAGGACCGTTTCTCGTACTCATCCCAAATCGGGATGAGCGTCGAACAACGCGGGCATTCCGCGGAGCCGAAGAGTGCGAGCAGCCTACCGGCCACTTCCTCCGCATGCGCCTCCGTCGCCAGTTGCAGCAACAACTCTTGCGAGCCGGCTCGAGGCGACGATGCGGGGAGGATCGAGGGACGTTTCGCCGGATCATCATGGATCCAGTCGTCGACGGATGTGAAGACGCCGTGCCTGTCGACTGAAACGATGAGCAGCGTATTGCAGGAAGGACATTCGAATTCGATCGAGCCGTCGCCGATTCGGTCGAGCTCGCGAGCCCAGAAGCGATCTCCCGCAAACACGAGCGACGCGGCGAGCAGTTGGATGAGTCGCGAATTCTCCCATTGCTGCGCGGTGATCGTTTCACGCGTCAGGTCCGCGAGAAGTCGTCCGTGCTCCTGCCGCGCGGGTTCGGAAGACGCGCGGACAGGTGAGCCGTCGTTCGACGCGAGAATGTGCGCGGCAAGCATGAGCGGCATGAACCGATCGGCTGGACTCCACTGCGCAGCCGTCCGAACGAGGATCGGCAACGCCGCGAAACTCGCCGAGTACACCGTGCCCTGGTGACAAATGCGTCCCCAGAGCTCGTCCCAGACTTCGGCATCCGGATCAGGAACGAGTGCATCGAGCAACGGTCCGACCTCTGTCGCCGGACCGTACGCGTCTCGCAATTTCGACCATTGCATTTGGCGCAACGTCCTAATGCTTCGCCGCGAGCGCGAGGACGTCGAGAACTCCAAGCTCATTGAAACAAAGCTTGTAGTGACAATACTGCGACGGGTCTTCGATCTCACGGCGCTCGACTTCACGACTCAGCCACGGAGAGTCGACGACTTCGAACGACTGGTCATCGCGCGGCGCCGATTCGTCGAATACAGAATCCCACTTGAACGCGAGGACGTCTTGAAAGGTCTTCACAATCGGCTGCTCGCGCCAGTCGAGGAAGCGCAGAGTGAGGGCAGCCGATTCGAATTTGAGCTCGATCTGATCCGCGTCCGCGGTGCTGAATCCAAAGTCGACGTGACGAAACTCCATGTCGGCCGCGCGCTCACCGCGGTTCCGGCGGCAGTTTCTTGACGCGATCGACGCTGACGATCTCACCGACCGCGGACGCATTCTCCGGTGGCGGCTCGTCGAGAAAGCGAACCGCTCCTTCGAACTCGCACAGATCGTCGTCCGCGCAAACGGCGAGGATCTTCTCGCCGACTTTCGAATCCGTGCGAAACCGCATCGGAACAAAATCCCCGCTCTCCGCGCCGACATAGTTGAAGGTCGCGACGCCAGCGTGCGCGTCGATCTTCACCTGACCCGACCACACGCCCTTCACGGGCTCTCCCCCAGCCGTGTCTTGCTGTGGGGGTGCATCAGCAGTCGGCTGTGTCGCCGTCGCAGGTTGCGACGTCGTCTGCGCGGGCGTCGCCGTCGGCGTTTCGGTTTTCTCGTCGGAGCATCCGCCGAGAACGAGCACGAGACAAACCGCAGCACACGACACTTTCATCGCCGCACGATAACGTCAGGCGAGTGCTAAGAGCAACGCAGCCTTCTTCAGTGCCTCGTTGAGAGCCTCCGGCGCCAACTTCCCCAATCGCTCCGCTTTGCGTGCGCGCCAATCGACACTCCTCAGATGATCGGTAAGGATTGCGCCGTGCACATCCGCGCCGGGCGGCACGATCACTTCGAACGGGTAGCCTTTGATGTGCGATGTGATCGGCACCACCACGGCCAAGCCGGAACTTCGGTTGTACATTGCGGGCGACAGAACCAGTGCAGGTCGGCGACCTGCCTGCTCACGACCCGCTTGCGGATCGAACGACAACCAGATGATGTCGCCGCGCTCCGGTACTTAACTGCTACCAGACTTCGCGGCCAACGGGCTTTCCCATGTCCGTCTCGTCGTGACGATTCTTCGTCGTGATTCGTCCGACGAGTTCCTCGAGCGTGTAGTCCGGTTCGACGAGCGGCACGACGACGAGCTTGCCGTTCTTCACCGAAACATCGACAGGCGCGTCCTCCGCGAGACGCACTTCCTCCGCAAACGGCTTGGGGATGCGGAGAGCCAGGCTGTTGCCCCATTTCTGAATGCGTGCCTTCATGAGCGTATCGACAAAGAAGATACCATGGCTATTCCGAGACGTATTGCCTTCGTCAAATGATGTGCACCAAGCCGTGCGCAAGTCACTCGAACAAGCTGGGTTCGCGCCTATCTTGCTCTCTGAATGCCCCGTCGGGTCTCCTTTCGTATCATCAGGTATTTTAGAGTGCCCGTTCCCCGCTAAGCTGCCGCGGCCTTCGGCCGCGGTCAGCTTCAGCGACGTGATACCGTCGCGCGCGATGTGGTCCCCCACCCAGTACACCCGCTTCGCCGCCGAGCGGCGGCAGCCCTTCGATGACCTCCTCGCGCTCGTCGAGAGGCGCGCGCGCATGCGCGTTGCGGACCTCGGGTGTGGGACGGGGGAGTTGACCCGGGAACTGCATGACGCGCTCGGAGCGGAGGAGACCATCGGCATCGACAACTCCGAGACCATGCTCCTCAAGGCGGGGCATTTCGGCGGGGAGATGCTCCGGTTTCAGCAGGGCAACATCGAGGAATTCGTCACCGATCGTCCCTTTGATCTCATCTTCTCCAATGCGGCACTGCATTGGGTCGCCGATCACGAGCGGTTGTTCGCGCGGCTCACCAACCTCTTGTCCACGCGCGGACAGCTCGCCGTGCAGATGCCCGACAACGATGCGCATCTCTCCCACATCATCGCGGCCGAGGTCGCGGAGAAGTACGGCGCGACGCCGCGGCCGGACTACGTCCTCGACGCCGCGCAATACGCCGAGATCCTGCATCGACTCGGATACGAGCGACAGCACGTCCGCGTGCAGATCTACGGACATCTTCTCCCGTCGACCGAAGACGTCGTCGAGTGGGTTCGCGGCGCGCTCCTCACCCACTACCAATCCCAGCTCTCCGAGGACAAGTTCGCGGACTTTCTGAGCGAGTATCGCGAGCGCCTTGTCTCCGCCCTCGGCGCCCACCGCCCGTACTTTTACACGTACGAGCGCGTGCTCCTCTGGGCCACATATTGACGTATCCTGAAGTACACACTTCAGGAGGGTCCCATGACATCCGACGCAATGACGGCCGCACCCGCCGTGTCTTCGCTCGCCTCGTGGATCGCGCGCGTGTGGCGTGAAGCGAAGCGCCTCTACCTCTTTCTCATGCCGTTGCGCTTCAGCTTCCTCGCGCTGATCGTCATCGCCTTCGCGTTCCTCGTCTCCGCGCAGGGCTACGACATCATCGCCAACCTCGCGGAAGACGATCCCACCGGCGCGACGCCGCCGCACACCGGACAGCGCATCGGCTACATCTTCGGCGTCATCTTCATGGCCGTGCAGATCTGGTACTGGTCGCGGCAGCTCCTGCACGTCAAGGCGCCCGAGGGCACGCCACACTCCGACGAGTACCCATGGCTCACCACCTGGCTCCCGCGCATCCTCGGCGCGCTCACCTTCATCCTCTCCATCGGCTCGCTGTATCGCGTCGCGCGCAACTACGGCGTGCCCGAGCCCGTCCTGCAACTGCGATTGATGTCCATCTATCTCATCGTCGCGCTGCTCCTCTTCCTCGGCTTCACCATCGTGCGGCGCAAACTCCTGCACGAGTCGACGTCCGAGGAGAAAACCTTCAAAGAGCGCGGACGCTGGTCGCGACTCGTCATCATCGGGACGCTCGTCGTCTCCGCGCTCTTCTTCCTCTGGACCACCTTCTACGTCCAGAGCACCGTCGCCCTCGGCTCCGCCGCCATCGTCCTCCTCGCGTTCGGACTGCTCGTGCCGGTCGGCAGCACGCTCGTGTGGCTCGGCATTCGCGGCGGCGTGCCCGTGCTCACCTTCATGATCGTGTGGGCGGTCATCATCAGCCCGCTCGCCGACAACCACGTCGTCCAGACGATTCCCGCGAACGTCATGAAACGCCCGTCCGTCGCGACGGGATTCGACTCCTGGTTCGAGCGTTTGCAGAAGCAATATCCGCCGGGACCGGACGGCAAGTATTCCGTCTTCCTCGTCGCGACGGAAGGCGGCGGCATTCGCGCCGCGTACTGGACCGCGGCCGTACTTACGTCGCTGACCGACACCGTCCCGACGTTCTCCGATCACCTCTTCGCCATCAGCAGCGTCTCCGGCGGCTCCCTCGGCGCCACTGTTTACGACGCGCTGCTCGTGCGTCGCGGCGACTACAAAGTGAACCTCGACGAAGTCGAGTACACGCCGCAGGCGGGCGAGCAATTTTCGATGCGACTCGCGGCGCGGCAGATTCTGTCCGAGGACTCGCTGGCGCCGGTGCTTGCAGCGATGACGCAGCCCGACTTCGCGCAGCGATTCATCCCGTATCCCTTCCTCCCCGATCGCGCGCGTGCGCTCGAGGGCGGATGGGAGCGCGCGTGGCACACCGCGATTCAGCGTCGCGACAACGCGCCGGACAACCTCTTCGCCGGCGGCTTCCTGCAGATGATGGGCGGACGCGAGTCGCGCATGCCCTCGCTCTTCCTCAACGGCACCGTGACCGAGACCGGCCAGCGCATCATCGCGTCGAACCTGCAGATCGTCGACGGCGACAACACGAACCACGAGCTCGCGCAGGCGATCGATCTCTTCGGCGCGATCGGCGGGGACATTCGCGTCAGCACCGCGGCGCACAACAGCGCGCGCTTCTCGTACGTCTCGCCCGCGGGCACCCTCAAGCGCGCGAAGAACAGCACCGGCGGCTCATCGATGTCGTGCGCGCCCGGCGAGTCATGCGAGCACGTCGTCGACGGCGGTTACTTCGAGAACTCCGGCTCCGCGACCGCGTCCGACATCCTCGACACCATCGCCGCGAGCAAGTACGCGTCGCGCGTGCAGCCGCACATCATCTTCATCCAGTTCGACATGGCGCAGCCGAAGCCGATCAAGGGCGAGAAGATGGCGAATGAAGTGATGTCGCCGGTTCGCGCGCTCGCGGCCGTGCGCGGCGCGCACGCCGATCTCGCGACCGAGGAGTTGCAGCGGCGGATGACGAAGGTGCATCACACGACCTTCCAGCTCATTCAAACGAAAGCCGTCTTCCCCCTCGGCTGGCTCCTCGCGGACCGCACGCGCAACCTGATGGACGCGCAGATGGGTCCGGACAGCAAGGAGAACGGCGCGAACGTCAAACAGATCGCCGCGGTCCTCGGCAACCCGAAGCTGCGCGCGGACATCGTGCAGCAGCTCGCCGTGAAAGGAGAGGCACAGCCGCGGTTCCAGTAACGAGCCGCTACTCTTCCGCGAGGATCGTGTGCAGCGCGAGCATCACCGTGAACGATGCGAGCACGAAGATCATCGCGAAGAGCGGCACGGACATCGACGTGGCGCGGGCGGCGCTCGTGACCAGCGCGGACGGCGTGAAACTGCCGACCCACGCGCGCACGGCGCCCCAGCGCCACGTCAGCAGCGCCGCCCAGCCCGCGGCGACGATCGCGTAGGCGACGAATTGCACGACGTCGAGCGGACGCGACGCGCGCGACGCGTCGACCGCGCCCTGCAGCAGCTTCGCCTTGAGCCACACGACCGAGGGATCGGGCAGGATGTGCTCGCGATCGCTGATGCGCGCGAAGCGCGTCATCCACGGCGCGACGCTCGCGGCGGCGATGCAGTCGTCGCACGTGCCGAGGTGCTCGCGCAGCGCATCGGTCCAAAGATCCTCGGCCGCGGCGCGCATCACCTGCGATTCATAACGGCACGCGTTCATGCCCGCACCTCAGGCGCCAGTCCGCGCTTCGTCAGCAGCTCGCCCAAACGCTTGCGAGCACGAAAGAGCAGTACCTTCACGCTCTTCGTCTTGAGGCCGAGCGCGTCGCCGATGTCCTCGTGATCTGCCTCCTCGACGTGCGCGAGCCACAAGAGCGCGCGCTCGCGCGGCTTGAGCTCGGAGAACACTTTCATCATGTCGTGGCGCAGCAGCTCGCGCGACTCCATCGGCGGACCCGCCTCGTTGCGCGGCTCGTCCGCGCGGGCGCGCTCGCGCTTCGCCTCGCGGAAGTGATCGAGCGCGAGATTCGTCGCCGCGCGAAAGATCCAACGGCGCATGTGCTCCTCGCTCTCCACTTCGGGATTCGCGCGCAGGAAGCGGAAGAACGACTTCTGCAGCAGATCATCCGCGAGCGCCGCGTCGCCGGTCATGCGATAGAGGTACGACCAGAGGCTTCCCGCCGTGCGGCGGTAGAAGACCTCGAATCGCGCCTCCTCCATCGGATCAGGCTTTCCGGTGCGTGTGCGCGTTTCCGCGAAAAGCGGTGCGGAGAGCGTCATGGCGGCGGCGGTCATGGTCGTGCGTCACGGGAGATCGTTCGAGGAATCCGCGCCGCCGAACAGCTTCGCCGACAGCTTGTACGCGACGAAGGTCGCGACGAGATAGCCGAGGCCGAGGCAGAAGAGGATCGCGGCGGGAACGGCGAAGGCGTCGTTGTACCAGAACGTCAGGAAGAGGAACGCCGCGCCGAGCATCGTCAGCACGATCGCGCGCGAGAAACCGTTCAGGATGCGCTCGCGCGTCAGGATCATCGGCGCGCCCTGCACGCCCGACACGAACTGCCGTCCCGCGGGCGAGTGCAGGAAGTCGACGAGCTCCGGCGCCGCGCCGAAACGGTCGATCAGCTTCGACTGCATTTCGACTTGCAGCTCCACCTTGCGCTGCCGCGCGCGCGTGACGAGCCACACGACGGCGACCACCATGATCGATGAGAAAAGCATGCAGAAGATCGAGATTGCCGCCGTCCATTCCATACCGAACACTGCCTCCGATTCCGTACTGCTGCTGCTAATACGGCGAGGCGGGAGTTGCGGTTAACAGGTGGAGAGCAGGAGAAAGGCGGTAGAATCGAGGCGCCCATTCATGACTGCCAACGTGATCGACCTGCGGAAGGGCGAGCGTTTTGTCGTGCTCGAACCGATTTACGGGACCTTTGGTCCCTCTGACATGACCGTCCGCAACCTCGGCGTCGGCGGCCTGCAGATCGTGCACGCGCAGCCGCTGCGCATCGGGACGCGCGGCCGCGTCGTCTTCCAGCATCGCGACGTCGCGGTCAACGTTCACGCGCGTTTGCTGTGGAGCCATCTCTCGCGCACGCCGGACGAGTCGGGCAAGTTCCTCTACGTCAGCGGCGTGATTCTCGAAAACGCCGAAGCGCCATACGCCGCCGCGGTGAACTCGCTCTTCCGCATGGGAGTGACGCGTCCCGACACGCAGTCGATGGACCGCAAGCGCGAGCGCGTCGCCGAGCGTGAGGAAGCGCGCAAGTCGCAGATGAAGATGGTGCCGCTGCCTCCGAGCACGGAGTAGCGTCAGAAGCCGATGAAATTCGGCTCGGGATGAATCTCGACGCCGAACGCCTCGCGCACTTTCTCCTGGATCATCCGCACGAGCTCGATCACCTCGGTCGCCGTGCCGCCGCCGCGATTGATCACCGCGAGCGTGTGCTTCGTCGACAGCCCGACGTTGCCGTGCACGAATCCCTTGTGAAATCCCGCGTGCTCGATCAGCCACGCCGCGGACAACTTCACGCCGTCATCGGACGGATAATACGGCGCGTTCTTCGCGCGCACCGCGAAGTCGACGTACGCCTCGGGCGTGAGCACGGGATTCATGAAGAACGAGCCGTCGCTGCGCGTGTCGGGATCGGCAGGATCGAGCACCATGCCCTTGCGCTTGCGAATCGCGACGACCGCGCCGCGCACACCGCGCAGATCGTCGAGCGCGATGCGATGCTCGTCGACGTACTTTTGCAGCTCGGGATACTTCACCGTCGCCGCGCCGCCGCGCCGCAATCGGAACGTCACCGACAGAATGATGTAGCGCTCGCGCTCGACGTTTTTGAAGAGACTCGAGCGATAGCCGAAGCGGCACTCCTCGTTCGTGAACCAGACCACGCGTCCCGTCGTGCGGTCGAGCGCCTCGACGCGCGCGATCGTCTCGCTCACGTCCTGCCCGTACGCGCCGACGTTCTGAATCGGCGTCGCGCCCGTCGATCCGGGGATGCCGGCGAGACACTCGATGCCCGCCCATGCGCGCAGCACCGCGAACTTCACGAACTCGTCCCACTTCTCGCCCGCGGCGACTTTCACGACCGCGGTGTCGCCTTCGTTCGCCTCGATCGTGATGCCGCGCAGGTCGAGCTGAATCACGAGGCCGTCGAAGCCGGCGTCCGAGATCAGGAGATTGCTGCCGCCGCCGAGGATGAAGACGCGGAGGTCGCGGTCACGGGCCCACGCGAGCGCCTCGCTGATCTCGTCCACGTTGTGCGCGCGAAAAAAGTAGCGCGCCGGTCCGCCGATGCCGATCGTCGTCAACGGCGCAAGCGGAACGTGCTCGCGGATCTGCATCAGACTCCGGGCATCGCACGCTTGAGCGGCCGCAGCAGCACGAAGAGCACGACCGCCATGAATAGCGCCATCGACGCGAGGATGATGAAGAAGTTCGCGTGGCTCCAGAGGTCCCAGTACTTCGCAACGCCCGTGAGCTTGTTGCCGATCGCGGTCGCGGCGAACCAGCCGCCCATCATCAGACCGCGCATGCGGATCGGGGCGACTTTCGAGACGAGCGAGAGTCCCATCGGACTGAGCATCAACTCGCCGAGGGAGAGGACGAAGTACGCGATGATGAGCCAGGCCGCGGAGACGCGATTCGTCGGCGCGACGCTGATCGTACCGTTCGACTGACTCTCGAACCGCACGTATTCGCCCTTCGCCACGGAACCGCCGCCGGTGACCGGCCACGCCTCGGTGCCGTCATCGAGCTTCACCGGCGGCGCGGCAATCGCGAGATGCGCGCGCGCCTCGGGCGAGATCGCCACCCACGTCTGCGCCGCCTCCGCCTTCACGACCTTGAACACCGGCTTCGTGAAGCCGCCCGAATTCGCGGCGAAGTAGAGGATCGTGAACGAGAGTCCGGTGAGCAGCATGCCGAACATCATCTTCACCGGCGTCGACGGCTCGAGGTTCCGCTTGTCGAGCCAGCTCCAGAATCCCGCGAGCGGCAGCGAGAGCAGGATGATGAAGATCGGGTTGATCGCGTTCGACAGAATGCCCGGCAGCTTGCGCGAGTGATCGTTCGCCCACCACGTCAGCGAGATCGAGTTTTGGTGGAAGACCATCCAGAACACGATGACGATGAGGAAGATCACGATCAGCGCGACGATGCGCTTCCACTCCGGCACCGCCTCCATCGCCCGCGCCTCTTCGTTGACCGGCGGCAGATCCTCGGTCACCGCGGCCGCTTTCGGTTCGAGATTCTTCTTCCGATCGGCGTGGCGCACCCACTTCTGATTCAGGCCGAAGACGACGAGCGAGATGATCATGCCGATCGCGCCCATGAAGAACGCGGGATGGAATCCCCATCGCGGCTGGATCCAGTTCGCGAGCAGCGGCGCGCCCGCGGCGCCGAAGTTGATGCCCATGTAGAAAATCAAATACGCCTTGTCCTTGAGATGGCTCCCCTCGGCGTACAGGTTGCCGACCATGGACGAGACGTTGGGCTTGAAGAAGCCGTTGCCGATGATGAGGAACGCGAGCGCGACGTAGCAGACGGTGAGGTTGTTCGGCACCGCGAGCAGCGCGTGGCCGATCATGAAGGCGATGCCGCCGACGATGATCGCCTTGCGATAGCCGAGGAGAAGGTCGGCGAGGAGACCGCCGATGAGCGGCGTGAAGTAGATGAACATGTTGTACGTCGACACGACCGACGCCGAGTGCGCGTTCGAGAACGAGAAGCCCTGCACGTTGTCGCGCAGATACAGCGAGAGCATCGCGTTGACGGTGTAGAAGCTGAAGCGCTCCCACATCTCGGTGCCGAAGAGGACGTACAGGCCGCGCGGGTGTTTCTCGTTCGTCATCGAACGGCACTTTACCAGACGCGTACCAACGACTTAATGTAGCGCCACATGAATACGCAGCGGCAGTTCGTCGGGCATCCGTTCGGGTTGATCACCCTTTTCTTCACGGAGATGTGGGAGCGCTTCAGCTATTACGGCATGCGCGCGCTGCTGATCCTGTACATGGTCGGCTCGACGCAGAAGCCCGGCCTCGGCTTCTCGACCGAGAAATCGGCGCAGATCTACGGCCTCTACACGATGCTCGTGTATCTCATGGGCATCCCCGGCGGATTCCTCGCCGACCGCTGGCTCGGACATCGGCGCGCGGTGTTCATCGGCGGCTGCATCATCGCCGCGGGCCACTTCAGCATGGCCTTCCCGAGCATCGCCACGTTCTACCTCGGCCTCTTGCTGATCATCCTCGGCACCGGACTCTTGAAGCCGAATGTCTCGACGATCGTGGGCACGCTGTACACGCGCGACGATCCGCGGCGCGACGCCGCGTTCTCGATTTTCTACATGGGCATCAACCTCGGCGCGTTCATCTCGCCGCTGATCTGCGGGTATCTCGGACAGAAGATCAACTGGCACGCCGGCTTCGCCGCCGCGGGCTTCGGCATGGTGCTCGGCCTCATTCAGTACGCCGCGGGACAGAAGTACCTCGAGCCGGTGTCGGATGCGAAGGAGTCGAAGTACGAGCCGACCGCGCCCGAGCCGGTTCAATCGGGCGCCGCGTTCACGAGTCAGGACTGGAGCCGCATCGCCGCTGCATCGATCCTCACGCTGTTCGCGCTCATCTTCTGGGCGGGATTCGAGCAGGCCGGCTCGAGTCTGAATCTCTTCGCCGATCGCGCGACGCGACTCACCGTCCTCGGCTTCAACTATCCGTCGAGCTGGTTCCAGTCGGTCGAGCCGCTGTTCGTGATCACGCTCTCGCCGGTGTTCGCGGTGCTGTGGATCAAGCTCGGCAACCGCAATCCGTCGAGTCCCGCGAAGTTCACGCTCGGTTTGTTCTTCCTCGCGCTGTCGTTCCTGCTCGTCGTGCCCGCGGCGAAATACTTCGAGGCGCACAACGAGCGCGTGAGTCCGTGGTGGCTGGTCGGTCTGTACCTGCTGCAATGCATCGGCGAGTTGTGTCTCAGTCCAGTCGGACTGTCGATGGTGACGAAGCTCTCGCCCGCGCGCATCGTCGGCTTCATGATGGGCGTGTGGTTCTTCGCGACGGCGATGGGCAACTACGTCGCGGGCTGGGTGGCGGGCTTCCTCGAGAACCGTCCGTTCAGCGAGGTGTTCATGATCGCCGTCGTCACCTCGGCCGCCGCGACGCTCGTGCTCGCGGTGCTCATCCCCGCGATCAAGAAGATGATGAGCGGCGTGAAGTGATCTCGACGCGCGCGGAGATCCTCGACGCGCTGCGCGACGCGGAACGCACCACCGTCGCGTACTGGAACGCGTTTCCGCTCGAGGAGTTCTTCGCGCAGATCGGCGAGGCGTGGTCGCCCGCGGAGAATGTCCGCCATCTCACGAAATCGATCCCCCCTGTTGCCAAGGCGCTGACGACACCGCGCCTCATTCTGCGCGTGATGTTCGGCAATCCGCGACGCGCGTCCGTGTCTCTCGATGACCTCGTCGCGCGCTACAGAAAGCTGCTCGACGAAGGCGGCAAGGCCGGACGCTTCTCGCCGAGCGCGCACACGGAAAGCGATCTCGCCGCGTGGCGCGCGAAGATCATGAGCGATCACCACATCGCGCAGGAGCAACTGCGCGCGTCGATCGAGCGCTGGCCCGACGCGAAGCTCGATCGTTACCAGCTCCCGCATCCCCTCCTCGGCAAGCTCACCATTCGCGAGATGCTCCTCTTCACGCTGTATCACGAGGGACATCACGTCGAGGTCGTCAAGAGACGGAAGGCAGGCACAGCGGCCTAGCCACACCTCCTTACGTGCGGCATGTTATTTGTACCTCCGCGCCGCCCAAGGAGGCGTTATGAAAAAGTTCGCAGTTGCGTTTGGTTTCATTGCGTTGTTGACGGTCGGCGCCGTCTCGTCGATGCAGGCGCTGCCGAGCACGAGCTACGACGATGTCTTCTTCTCGGACAACACATTCAGCGAGCCCGTGGGCGAGCGCTACTCGCAATGCGGCGGCGGCGTCTACAGCTGGGGCTACCGCACGCCGTACGTGGAGCAGACGACGTACGACTGCCAGACGAACGACATGACCGGCTGCAGCCTGTACGAGTGCGGGTACTGCCCGGACTGGGCGTGGAACATCAACCAGTGCACCGGCTGCTCGACGTTCGCCGACTGCTGAGGGAGACCGCCATGCGCATCGCTCCGCGCACCGTTGCCTACACGCTGTTTCTCTCCGTCTTCGCCGCGCTGTGCATTTCGAATTTCGCGCTGCGCCGCCAGCTCGACACCGCGCGGCTCGCGCTGCGCACCGCGTCGATGGCGCCGGCCATGCGTCCGATGCGATTCCGCGTCGGCGACGTCGTTCCCGGCTTCCAGGCCCGCGACCGCTCCACGAAGCTCGTGACCCTCGGCGGCAAAGCGCAGACGCCGTCGAAGCGCATGCTCGCGCTCGTGCATCCGCAATGTAAGTACTGCGTCCGCCTGCTCGACGAGATCGCGAAGACGCCGCGCGTGCCGTCGAACCTCGCGATCGTCTCGCTCACGACACTGGAGAAGTCGGCGGAGGTCACGCAGCGGACGCCGCCCGGAGTGGCGACGTACTTTGTCGATCACGTGTCGCGCACGCCGATCGCCACGCGCGCGGGAACGGTTCCGCAGCTTCTGCTCGTGAACGCGGAGGGGAAGGTCTCGGAGGTCTGCTCCGGATTCGCGCAATGCGCGCAACACGCGCAATTGCAGTAAAGCGGAGCGCCGGCGTCCTCGCCGGCTGATGCGGGAGCGTCCTCGCTCCCGCCCGCGGCGGCGGGGACGCCGCCGCATCAGCCGCCGGAACGGCGGCGCTCCGTCAAAACGTTTTGAACTGCGCGTCGTGAGCGTCCGCCGCGACGAACATCTGACTTTCCCCCGCGTGGCAGAACGCCCAGTCGTGACTGATCCCCGTCACCATGAGCGACTCATCGGGACACAGCTCGCCCAGCGCCTGTCCCAACGTCCGCACGTCCGAGCGATCGTCGCTCGCGATCACGAACGTCGACTCGAACGGCAGCGCGACGAGGGTGCCGAGGCGGTCGAGGGCGTCGTGGAGCTCGGAGTAGTCGGCGCCGGGCGTGAGGCTGTGGCGCACGAGCAGGAAGTCGCGCGCCATCGTGAACTGCGCGCACGCGACGAGCAGCCGCGACTCCGGCGCCATCTGCGCCCGCAGATACCGCACTAGCGGCGCCGCGTGTCGTCCCTCGGGCAGAAACACCTGCCAGCTCTGATCGAAATTCGGTTCCGCGCCGAGGCGCCGCATCACGTGCGATACCTCCGCCGTGAGCTCGCCCTCATAGCAGATCTGGAACAGCCTGACCTCGCCCATCACACCCTCCCGTTCAAGCGTTCGCGCTTTGATTGTGGGATGGGAAATGGTAACACGCGAGCATGGATCGCGAGCTCGCCGCCGACTACTACAAGCGCATCGCGAAGTTCATCCTGCCGCATTTGAAGCGGCGCCCGATCTCCTTCAAGCGCACGATCGAAGGCGAGGCGTTCTGGGAGAAGGACGCGCCGTCCTTTACACCGAGATGGGTGAAGCGCTTTCCCGTCCCGCGGCGCGAAGGCGGTCCGCCGATTCAATACATCGTCGTCGACGACGTGCGCACGCTCGTGTGGGTCGCAAGCATCGGCGGCATCGAGCTCCATCCATTTCTGCACAAAGTGCCGCGCATCGACGTCGCGACGTCGGTCGTCTTCGATCTCGATCCGGGCGAAGGCGCGGGACTGCGCGAGTGCGCGAAAGTCGCGAAGCTGTTGCGCGACGCGCTGCCTTTGCGATCGTTTGCAAAAGTCTCCGGCTCGAAAGGCATTCAGGTGTACGTGCCGCTCAACGACGGCAAGACCACGCACGACGTCACCGAGACCTTCGCGCGACTCGTCGCCGACGAGCTCGCGCGACGCCATCCGACGCTCATCGTCTCGAAGATGGCGAAGGCGCTGCGCAGGAAGAAGGTGTTCATCGACTGGAGCCAGAACGCGGACTACAAGACGACGGTCGGCGTGTACTCGCTGCGCGAGACGGGATTCGTCTCGATGCCGGTCGACTGGGACGAGCTCGAGTCGCGCTTCACGCCCGAGGAGGCGCTGAAACGCGTGCGCAAGACCGGCGATCTCTTCGCGCCCGTCGAAAAGTTGAAGCAATCCCTCGGCATCACCCTGCCGGCGAAACCGAAGGTCGCGCGCAAGCCGCGCGGCACGGTCGCACGCGCGAAGTCGTCGCAGTCCGGCAAGCGTCTCTACCTCATCACCAAGACGGAGACCGGCAGCGAGCTATGGCTCGACTTCGCGGGCAAGTTCCGGCGCTTCCTCCTCCGCCCCGATCGCGAGAGGAAAGACGCGCTCGTGGCGATGCCCGCGGGCGAGTTCGCGATCGACCGCGCGTACTACCGCGGAGAGGTGCCGAAGAACTACGAAGGGCGCGTGACGATCGAGGAGCAGGGCACGTTCGAGATCATCGACGGCAGCTTCGCGACCAACGCATTCGACCTTTGGTTCAACGGACGCGTGCTCGCGGGGAAGTGGACGCTGGCGAAGATCAGCGCTTCGCCGCGGCATCGATCGTGGCGGTTGACTCCCCGTTCAGGCACAGCGTGATGAGATTGCGCAGCGTCTCTGGCTGCACGGGCTTGTTCAGCACTGCGGTGACGAGATCGCGGTCGGCCTCGCTCATCATCTGATCGCTGAACCCGGTGATGATGAAGATGCGCTGCGGCTTGAACTGCGTGCGCGTGCGGAGGAAGTCGAGCACTTCCCAGCCGCTGAGGCGCGGCATGTTGAGGTCGAGCAGCGCGACGTCGTAGCGGCGCGACTTCAGCGCCTCGATCGCATCGCGGCCACTGGCCACGACGTCCGCCTCGACGCCGACGCGCGCGATGATGTTCGCGTGTAGGTCGCGCACGGGCGCGTCGTCATCGGCGATGAGGATGCGCCGCCCCGGCCACGCGTTCGCGCGCTTGATGGTGATCGTCTCGAGCGCCGCGCGCATCGCGGCGCACGACGGATAGCGTTCGGACGGCGATCGCTCGAGGCACTTCGCGAGGAGCGCGTCGAGCTCTTTCGGCGCGTCGTTGCGCAGCTCGTGCAGCGCCGCCGGCTTGTCCGCCATCACCGCCAGCATCACTTCCGCCGCGGACGTGCCGCGAAACGCGGGACGTCCGGCGAGCGCGTGAAAGAGAATCGCCGCGAGCGAGAAGACGTCCGACTCCAGCGTGGCAGGCTTGCCGAGGAGGCGTTCCGGTGCCGCGTACTGTCCGAAGCGCGAGCGATCGGCGTTGCTCGGCGGAAGAACCTCGACCGCGTTCGGCGAGACGAGGATCGCGCTCGGCCAGAGCTCTCCATGGACGCGCGTGAGCGCGGCAGCGGCGTCGCGGCCGATGCGCAGAACTTCCTCGACTGCCATCGGCCCCGACGCCATCAACGTCGTCAGAGGCTCGGCTTCCGCCATCGCGAAAGCCAAGCCTGCATCGGACGTGCCGCGACGCGCGTGACGCGGGTCACTCCCGCGCTACTTCTCGACTCCGAGCTGCGTCAGCAGCCACGCGTAATCCGCCGCGTCATCCTTCAGCTTGTCATAGCGGCCGGACGCGCCGCCGTGTCCCGCGCCCATGTTCACGCGCAGCAGAAGCGGGTTCTCGTCCGTCTTGTTCGCGCGCAGCTTCGCCACCCACTTCGTGCCTTCCCAGTAGCCGACCTGGCTGTCGTTGATCGACGTGCGCACGAGCATCGACGGGTACGCCTTCTTCTCCACGTTCGAGTACGGGTCGTAGCTCTTCATGTAAAAGTACGCGTCCTTCTCGTTCGGATTGCCCCACTCGATGTACTCCTGCGTCGTGAGCGGGAGCGTCGGGTCGAGCATCGTGTTCATCACGTCGACGAACGGCACGTACGCGAGCACGAGCTTGAAGAGATCGGGGCGCATGTTCGTCACGGCGCCCATGAGCAGTCCGCCGGCGCTCCCGCCCTGGATCGCGAGCTTGTCTTTCGACGTGTAGCCTTCTTTGACGAGGTAGTCCGCGACGTCGATGAAGTCCGTGAACGTGTTCTTCTTCGTCATCATGCGGCCCTGCTCGTGCCACTCCTTGCCCATCTCGCCGCCGCCGCGAATGTGCGCGATCGCGTAAGTCACGCCGCGATCGATGAGCGAGAAGCGATTGGAGCTGAAGCCTGCCGACGACGACGAGCCGTACGAGCCGTACGCGTAAAGGAGCAGCGGATTCTTGGCTTTCGGATCGCGATCCTTGCGATAGACGAGCGAGACCGGCACCTTCACGCCATCGCGCGCCGTGACGAAGAAGCGCTCCACCGTGTACTTCGCCGGATCGTAGCCGCCGAGGACTTCGGTGCGCTTGAGGAGGGTCTGCTTGCGCGAGTCCATGTCGTAGTCGTAGACCGACTGCGGCGTGATGAACGACGCGTAGCTGTAGCGATAAACGTTCGTGTCGAACTCCGCGTTCGCGCCGCCGCCGACCGCGTACGACGGCTCGGGGAAGCTCACGCGATGCGACTTCGGCGTCTTGTCGCGCAGGTCGTAGATCTCGAGCTGATTGAGTCCGCCCTCGCGCAGGCGCACGACCATGTGGTTCTTGAACAGTTCGATGCTCTCGATGCGCACCGGCTTGCGGTACGGGACGAGCTCCGTCCAGTTCTTCTGGGCGTAGCTCGTCTGCGGCGCGGTCACGACGCGGTAGTTGATGCCGGCGTCGTTCGTCAGGAAGTAGAACTTGTCGCCGCGGTGCTCGACGGAGTACTTGTGATCGGCCTTGCGCGGGATCATCACGACGGGCGCGGTCATTGGCGCCTTGGCCGGGATGAGCATGACTTCGCTGGAGGTTTTGCTGTCGGTCTCGAGGAAGAGGAACTGGCCGTCGCGCGAGCGATTGACGTAGACGTCGAACAGCTCGTCCTTCTCCTCGTAGATTTGTTTCGGCGCGGGGTCGCCGAGGACGAGGCGGAAGACTTTGTCGGAGCGCTTGGCGTCATTCTCCGTGCTGAAGAAAAGCGTCTTGTTGTCGAGCGCCCACTCGACGCTGTCGACGCGCTCCGCGATCGGCGTGACCTTGCCCGTGCGCAGGTCTTTGACGAACAGCTTGTACTGGCGATAGCCGTTGTCGTCGATCGAGTACGCGAGGAGGTTCGTGTCGTCCGAGACGCGAAAGTCGCTCACCGACATGAACTTCTTTCCCTCGGCGAGCTGATTGACGTCGAGGAGGATCTCCTCCGCGGCGTCGAGGCTTCCCTTCTTGCGCGCGTAGATCGGGTACTGCTTTCCCTCGATCGTGCGCGTGTAGTAGTAGAAGCCGTCCCGGCGATACGGGACCTGGACGTCGGTCTGCTTGATCCGTCCGAGCATCTCGTCGTACAGCTTCTTCGCCAGCGCCTCGGTCGGCTTCGTCATCGCGTCGGCGTACGCGTTCTCCGCCTCGAGGTACGCGATCACTTCGGGATTCTTCTTGTCGCGCAGCCAGCCGTAGTCGTCGACGCGCTCGTCGCCGTGCAGCGTGACCGTCTTCGGGACCTTCTTCGCGACCGGCGGCGTGAGGACGTCGCCAAACGTGGTGAGAGCAAGTGCAGTCATGACGAACAACGTGAAGATGCGAACGTTCTTCAACGTGAGACTCCTTCTGATTTCGTTGGGAGTGCTGCTATGCAGACTTCGAATAAAACGTCTGCGTGTGTCCGCATTCCC
>DATELS010000197.1:0-3167 GCA_035276365.1 Thermoanaerobaculia bacterium | reverse complement strand
ACAAAAAAGGCGAGCCGTTTCCGGCTCGCCTTCATCACGTGATGCGTGACCCTCAGTACATTCCGCCCATGCCGCCGCCCGGCATGCCGCCGCCGGCTTCCTTCTTCTCCTCTTCCTTGATCTCGGAGACGAGAGCCTCGGTGGTGAGCATGAGACCGGCGATCGACGACGCGTTGAGCAGGGCCTGCTTCGTGACCTTGGCCGGATCGATGATGCCGGCGTCGATCATGTCGCACATCTTCTCCGTGCGGGCGTCGAAGCCGTACGAGCCGCCCTTCTGGCGCACCTCGTTCAGCAGGACCGAGCCTTCCAGACCGGCGTTGAAGACGATCTGGCGGAACGGCTCTTCGAGCGCGCGCTTGATCACGTTCACGCCGACCTTCACGTCGCCCTCGGCCGAAACCTTCTCGACCGCTTCGACCGCGCGGAGCAGCGCAACGCCGCCGCCCGGGACGATGCCCTCTTCGACCGCGGCCTTCGTCGCATGCATCGCGTCCTCGACGCGCGCCTTCTTCTCCTTCATCTCGGTCTCGGTGGCAGCACCGACCTTGATGACGGCGACGCCGCCGACGAGCTTCGCGAGACGCTCCTGCAGCTTCTCGCGATCGTAGTCCGAGGTCGTGTCCTCGATCTGCGAGCGGATCTGCTTCACGCGTCCGGCGATCGTCTCCTTGCGGGCGCGATCATCCGTGTCGGTGACGAGCGTGGTGTTGTCCTTGTCGATGACGACGCGCTTGGCATCGCCGAGGTCTTCCCACTTCACGTTCTCGAGCTTGACTCCGATGTCTTCGGAGATCAGGCGTCCGCCCGTGAGGATGGCGATGTCCTCGAGCATCGCCTTGCGGCGATCGCCGAAGCCCGGCGCCTTCACGGCGGCGACGTTGAGCGTGCCGCGGAGCTTGTTCACGACGAGCGTCGCGAGCGCCTCGCCCTCGACGTCTTCCGCAATGATGAGGAACGGCTTGCCCTGACGCGCGACCTGCTCGAGGATCGGCAGGAGGTCCTTCATCGACGAGATCTTCTTCTCATAGATGAGCACCTTCGCGTTCTCGAGCACGACTTCCATGCGCTCCGGGTCCGTCACAAAGTACGGCGAGAGGTAGCCGCGGTCGAACTGCATGCCCTCGACGACCTCGAGGATCGTGTCGAGGCCGCGCGCCTCTTCGACGGTGATGACGCCGTCCTTGCCCACCTTCTCCATCGCCTGCGCGATGATCGAGCCGATCTCTTCGTCGTTGTTCGCCGAGATGGTGCCGATGTGCTGGATGTCCTTCCCCTCGACCGGACGAGCCATCTTCTCGATGTACTCGACGGCGGAGCGGACTGCCATCTCGATGCCCTTCTTGATGTCCATCGGGTTCGCGCCGGCGGTGACGTTCTTCACGCCCTCGCGGAAGATGGCCTGCGCGAGCACGGTCGCGGTGGTCGTGCCGTCGCCCGCGATGTCGGAGGTCTTCGACGCGACTTCGCGGACCATCTGCGCGCCCGCGTTCTCGAGCTCGTCCTTGAGCTCGATCTCCTTGGCGACGGTGACGCCGTCCTTGGTGATCGTCGGCGAGCCGAACTTCTTCTCGATGACGACGTTGCGGCCCTTCGGTCCGAGGGTGACCTTGACCGCGTCCGCGAGCTTGTTCACGCCGCGCAGGATCGCCTGGCGCGCGTCTTCACTGTACGTAATTCTCTTTGCCATGGTGGTTGCCTCTCCTTAGTCGACGATGCCGAGGACTTCGTCCTCGCGCAGGATCGTGTACTCGACGTCATCGATCTTGATGTCGGTGCCGGAGTACTTGCCGATCAGAACCGTGTCGCCCTTCTTCACTTCGAGCTTCATCCGCTTGCCGCTGTCGTCGTACTTGCCTTCGCCGACGGCGACGACTTCCGCTTCCTGCGGCTTTTCCTTCGCGGTGTCGGGGATGATGATCCCGCCGCGGACCTGCTCCTTCGCCTCTTTGCGCCGGACGACGATGCGGTCGTACAGCGGGCGAATCTTCACGTCTGCTGCCACTGCTGCCATAGGTATCTCCTTTGGTTTGTGGTGTTTGGCTTTTTGAGGAGGTTGAGTGTCTAGCACTCAGCCTGTGTGAGTGCCAACAATATTGCGGAAGGAAAATTCTGTCAAGACCCCTCATCCCGGATGAGAGTCAGAGGCGGTTGCGCTTGCGCTTGGCTCCGGGCAGGGTGATCCAGCCGCGCCACCCGAACCAGCACACCATCATGATGGCGATGACGATCATGAGGCCGAGGGCGAAGGGATAGCCGTGGATCCAGTGGAGCTCCGGCATGTGCTCGAAGTTCATGCCGTAGATGCCGGCGATGAGCGTCAGCGGAAGCATGACCGCGGAGAAGATCGTGAGCACTTTCATGATCTCGTTCGTGCGGTTGGCGATGACGGAGAGATACGCCTCCATCGTGCCGGCCATCTGGTCGCGGTCGACGTCGATCGTTTCGCTGATGCGGAACATGTGGTCGTACGCGTCGCGGAAGTAGATGAGGTGCTCGCGCTGCACGAACTGCGCGTCGCCGCGCGAAATCTGATTGAGGAGCTCGCGCTGCGGCAGCGAGTGGCGCCGCAGGACGTTGATGTCGCGCTTGAGATGCAGGAGCTCGTCGAGGTCCTGATCGTCGGCCTGCGAGAAGATCTTGTCCTGCAGCGCGTCGACGCATTCTTCGATCTGCTCGAGGAGCGGGAAGTGCGCGTCGACGAGCTGGTCGACGATGGAGTAGAGGAGAAAGTCGGGACCGCGTCCGAGGAGGCGGCGATCGCCGGGGAGGCGCTGGTAGACGTCCTCGATCGCCGCCATCGAGCGATGCACGGTGAAGAGGAAGTTGCGCCCGAGGAACGCGGCGATCTTGTAGGTCTCGGAGGCGTGCTCGGAGACGTTCACGTCGACTGTGCGAAAGATGAAGAAGTCGTAGTTCGCGAACGAGTCGTACTTCGGCAGCGTGTTCGCGGACAGCGCGTCCTCCGCCGCGAGCTCATGAAACCCGAACCGCGTCTCGAGCAGCGGCTCGATGATCTCGTGCTCCGGCTCCGTGATGTCGACCCAGAGCTTGTCGTCCGAGTCTGCGCTCCACTCATCGATCAACTCCACCCCGCCGCGCTTCAGCGTGTCGTTGTGGAGGACGGAGACGCGGATTTCAGTCATGGGATGGTAGGCAGTAGGCAG
>DATELS010000196.1:0-15283 GCA_035276365.1 Thermoanaerobaculia bacterium | reverse complement strand
GTTGAATGTATTCGAGGCACTGCGTCTTCGTCCCGGAGAATCCCGCGTCGTTCCAGCCCGGCGCGTTCTCGCGGTCCGCGGGCCAGATCGAGTACTGATCCTCCGCGTTCCTCACCACCTTGTAGACCGTATTGTCTTCGTCCATCCGCTTCTCCTTCGCCGCCACCACCACCAGCGCGCCGACTCCCTGCGCCAGCAAGAGCAGCATCGAGATTCCGTGCAGCGCGCCGAAGCGGCGTCGCACCGGATCGGTTGCATCGAGCGACGAGATCGGCACCGGCGAGTTGTTGCGAATCTGCCGGATGCGCAGGTCGACCACCGTTTGCGCCGCCGCGAGCACGAGCGCCGCGAACAGAACGAGCAGCACCGCGCGGCGCGCGCGCGACGACTCGAGCATGAACAGGATCGACGGCGCGGCCAGGGCGATGTAGTGCCAGCGCGCGAGCATCGCTCCGACCACGTCCGCGGCCGCCGTCGCATTCGGCGCCGCGCGAAATGCCGCCGACGCCGCGAGCATCAGAAAGAACGCGCTGCCGAGCCACAGCGCCGCGACTATCCGTTGCAGACTGTCCGTATCGCCTCCTCGTACGGCGGACGCAGCACGCCGCGCTCGGTGATGATCGCCGTGATCAGGCGCGCCGGCGTGACGTCGAACGCCGGATGCCGCACCGCCACGCCCTCCGGCGCGACGCGCGCGCCGAAGATCTCCGTCACCTCGTCCGCGCTGCGCTCCTCGATCGGAATCTCCTTGCCGCTCGGGCACGCGGGATCGATCGTCGACACCGGCGCCGCGACGTAGAACGGCACGCCATGCGCCTGTGCGAGCACGGCCACCGTGTACGTGCCGATCTTGTTCGCCGCGTCGCCGTTCGCGGCGATGCGATCCGCGCCGACGATCACCGCGTCGAACTTTCCCTGCTGAAAGAAGTGTCCCGACATGTTGTCCGTGATCAGCGTGACGTCGATGCCGTCGCGCTGCAGCTCCCACGCCGTCAGACGCGCGCCCTGCAGATACGGACGCGTCTCGTCCGCGAAGACGGCCACGTGCTTCCCGCTCTCTACCGCCGCGCGAATCACGCCCAGCGCAGTGCCATAGCCGCCCGTGGCGAGAGCGCCCGCGTTGCAGTGCGTGAGCACTGTCGCCGACGTTCCCAGAAGCTCGGCGCCGAAGCGGCCCATGCGCATGTTCGCGGCGACGTCTTCTTCGAGAATGCGCTCGGCTTCTTCGACGGGATCGCCGCGATGCCGCAGCATGCGATCGACCGCCCACGCCAGATTCACCGCCGTCGGACGCGCGCGCTTCAATAGGTCCGCGGCAACGTTCAGATCCTCTTCCGCGCGCGCGGCCATGGCCATGCCGAACGCGGCGCTCACGCCGATCGCCGGCGCGCCGCGCACGACCATCGTCCGAATCGCGTCCGCCACCTCGCCCGCGCTCGCGCACGCGATCCACTTCTCCTCGCGCGGCAGGAGGCGTTGATCGAGCAGAAACAAACGGTGCCCATCCCATCGCAGAGGCGTGACTTGCACGGAACTCGCAGTCGGATTCACCTCGATATACTAGCCTGCCTGTTTTCTAGGAGACTGCTCTCATGGTGAAGGTTGGAGTGAACGGGTTCGGCCGCATCGGACGCAACGTCGTCCGCGCCGCGCTCGAGAAGAAGTTCGACATCGAATTCGTGGCGGTGAACGACCTCACCGACGCCGCCACGCTGGCGTACCTGCTCAAGCACGACTCCGTGCACGGCACGACCGCGAACGAGATCACGCACACGGACAACAGCATCGTCATCGACGGGCGCGAGCTGCGCGTCTTCTCCAACCCCGATCCCGCCGAGATTCCCTGGGACTCCCTCGGCGTCGAGATCGTGGTCGAGTCCTCGGGCCGCTTCACCGACAAGGCGAAGGCATCGCGGCACCTCAAGAAGAGCGTCGAGACGGTCATCATCTCCGCGCCGTCGAAAGACGCCGACGCCACATTCTGCATGGGCGTCAACGAAGAGACGTACGACCCCGCGTCGCACAAGATCATCTCCAACGCGTCGTGCACGACGAACTGTCTCGCCCCCGTCGCGAAAGTGCTGCACGAGAAATTCGGGATCACGATGGGGATCATGACCACGATCCACTCGTACACGAACGATCAGGAGATCCTCGACCTCCCCCACAAGGACCTGCGCCGCGGACGCGCCGCCGCGCTGTCGATGATCCCGACGACCACCGGCGCCGCGAAGGCGGTCGGACTCGTGCTGCCGGAGCTCAAAGGAAAGTTCGACGGCATCTCCGTGCGCGTGCCGACGCCGAACGTCTCGCTCGTCGATCTCACGTTCGAGACGGAGAAGGCGACGACCGTCGACGAGATCAATCAGACCATCCGCGATGCGTCCAAGGGTCCGCTCGAAGGCATCCTGACGTACTCGGACGAGCAGCTCGTCTCGATCGACTTCAACCACGACGCGCACTCGTCGATCCTCGACACGACGTTCACCCGCTCGGTCGACCCGAAGCTGCACAAGATCCTGGCGTGGTACGACAACGAGTGGGGCTACTCGAACCGCATCCTCGATCTCATCGCCCACGTGGCGCGCGTGAAGAAGGAGGCGCTGGCGGCGAAGTCATGATTCACATCCGCACGCTCGACCAGCTCCCGCTGCAGCGCGGCTCCCGCGTTTTCTACCGCGTCGACTACAACGTTCCGCTCGAAGGCACGCGCATCACCGATGCGACGCGCATCGAGGAAACGTTGCCGACGCTGCGCATCCTGCGCGACCGCGGCGCCGCGGTCGTCCTGGCCAGTCACCTCGGCCGTCCGAAAGGGCAGCGCAACGAAAAGTATTCGCTGAAGCCGATCCGCGAGAAGCTCGCGGAGCTGATCGGCACGGACGTGCTGTGGTTCGACGACGCGATCGGCGCCGACACGTCGAAGCTCGGCGCGGGCGAGCTGATGCTCGTCGAGAACCTGCGCTTCCACGCCGGCGAAGAGAAGAACGACGCCGCGTTCGCGAGTGAGTTGCGCAAGCTCGCCGATTTCTATCTCAACGACGCCTTCGGCGCGTGTCATCGCGCGCACGCATCGATCGATGCACTGCCGCGGCTCTTCCCGAAAGAGCACACCGCGGGCGGTCTGTTGCTCGCGAAAGAGCTCGAGTTTCTGCAGAAGGTGACGAATATCTCCGACCGCCCCTTCGTCGCGCTCATGGGCGGCGCGAAGATCGCCGGCAAGATCGAGCCGCTCGAGGCGCTGGTGAAGCTCGCCGACAAGGTGCTGATCGGCGGCGGCATGGCCAACACGTTCCTCGCCGCGAACGGCACGGCCATGGGCGGCTCGCTCGTCGATCAGGAGTCGCTCGACGTCGCGCGCCGCATCACCGGCGTGCTGCCGGTCGACCTCGTCGTCGCGGACGACATGAACAACCCGACGAAGATCGAAGTCGTCGACGCATCGAGCGGACTGGCGCCCGAACAGAAGGCATTCGACATCGGACCGAAGACGGTCGCGCTGTACGAGTCGGAGCTGCGCGGCGCGAAGACGATTTTCTGGAACGGGCCGATGGGCGTGTTCGAGAAAGAGCAGTTCGCACAAGGCACGATGGCGATGGCGCGCGCGGTCGCGAACGCGGACGGCGCGACGACGGTCATCGGCGGCGGCGAGTCGGTCGAGGCGGTCAAGGCCTCCGGCTTCGCGGACCGCATCACGCACATCTCGACCGGCGGCGGCGCGTCGCTGGAGTTCATCGCGGGAGAGTCGCTGCCGGGCGTCGAGGTACTGAGGACCTAGTGCCGCCGGAAATCGAAGTGAAGTTCGCGCTCAAGGATCGCCCCGCGCTCGTGCGGCGGCTCCGCGAGCTCGGCGCGGAGCGGCTCTACGCGGAGACGTTCGAGGACAACATCGTCCTCGACAAGCGCGGCGAGCTGCGCACGAAGGGCAACCTCCTCCGCGTGCGCAAGTTCGGCAAGTACGCGCTCGTGACGTACAAGGGTGCGATGGCGTTCGAGGGCGGCGTGAAGTCGCGCGAGGAAGTGCAGACAGGCATCGAGAGCTTCGAGCTCGCCATCCAACTCTTCGACTCCCTCGGCTACAAGCCCGTCTTCCGCTACCAGAAGTTCCGCGAGGTCTGGCGCGTGCGCGAGTCGGAGGTCGTGCTCGACCGGACGCCCATCGGCGACTACTTCGAGATCGAAGGACCGCTCGACGTCATTCGCTCCGTCGCCGAAGAGCTGGGGATGAACATGGACTCGGGACTGCGCCAGAGCTACGCCGATCTCTATCGACAGGCGCGACGCACGCGCGCGGACCTGCCCGAGCACATGGTGTTTCCTCCGGAGCAGCTCCCCTAACGATGAAGGGCATCATCCTCGCCGCCGGCTACGGCACGCGACTGCGGCCGGTGACGTACACGCTTCCGAAGCCGCTCGTCCCCTTGTGCAATCGCCCGCTCATCGGATGGGCCGTGGAGTCGTATCTCGCCGCGGGCGTGCGCGATCTCATCGTGAACCTCCATCACCTGCCCGCGCCGCTCGAAGCGTATCTGCGCGCGGAGTACGCCTACGCCGACCGCGCGTCCTTCTTCTTCTCCTTCGAACAGGAGATCCTCGGCACCGGCGGCGCGATCCGTCGCGTGCGCCCGCAGCTCGAAGGCGAAGAGGACTTCTTTCTCGTCAACGGCGACACCGTGCAGTTCCCGCCACTCGACAAGCTCGCTGACGCGCGCCGCGATCGCGATGCACTCGCCGCGCTCACGCTGCGCCATCCGCCCGAAGGCGATCGCTTCACCGCGGTCTTCGCGGAGGACGGCTTCATCAACGGCTTCCGCGAGGGACGCGGCGAGGCGCTCATGTTCTCCGGCTCGCACTGCATCAGCACGCGCGTCTTCGATCTGCTCCCCGATCGCGAGTTCTCCGGCATCGTTGGCGACGTCTACGAGCAACGCGGTGATGAGTCGCTGGCCGCGGTCATCGACGACGACGCGCTCTGGTTCGACATCGGCACGCCGCAGCGCTACCTCACCGCGTCGCGCGCGTTTCTCGACGCCATGCGCCGCGGCGCGCTCGCGCCTCCGCAAGGCTCGCGCGTGCAAGGCGACTCGCTCGTACACGAGACCGCGAACATGTCGCAGTCGTTCTCGCTCTCAACGGTCGGCGCGGGCTCCATCGTGAAGGGCGAAGTCATCGACTGCGTGATCTGGAACGACTGCACGATCGCGGACGGCGCGCGCCTCGAGTCGTGCATCGTCGCGCACGGCGTCGAGATCCCGCGCGATCTCGAGCTGCGCAACGCGCTGGTCTGCCGCGACGACGCCGCGATCCCCGACGACACCACGTACGAACGCCGCGACGGCCTCGTGCTTCTGCCGTTGTAGCGAAGTGCTACCATCGTTGCGGGCCCATGACTCCCGCAAGTTCCCAGTCAGCGCGGCGGCGCGTCATCGCGGTCTTTCTGATCCAGGGGCTGATCGGACTGATCGTGATGCTCTGGCTGACGTGGCTTCGCCACGATCAGACCACGGCCATCCTGCGCTCCCTCGGCTCCGACGCGCCCATCCTCATCGCCATCTTCGTCGTCTTCGCCTCCACGCTCGCGCTCCTCAAGTTCGAGCTCACCGATCTCGTCTACGTCGCCCTCGTCATCACCGCGTACATGGCGATGTTCCCGCTCCTCGGCATCGTCCTCTCGTCGTGGATCGCCGTCGGCGTCTCCATCGGCACGCGCATCCTCGCGCTGCAGCAGATCGGTCCCGCGAAGATCGCGCGGCAGGACGTCGTCACCGACTACGTGAAAGCGTTCGGACTCTTCGGCACGTACGGACTGCCGGTCGTCGTCGCCGCGAGCGTGTACGAGGCGCTCGGCGGCACGTCTCCGCTGCTGCAGGCGACGCCGATGAACGCCATGCGCATCGCCGCCGGCGGCGCGGCGCTCATCCTCATGAACTGCGTGCTGATGTTCTGGCCGCAGCGCGCGTATGGCTACTCCGTCGAGAAAATCTTCCGGCTCTACCTCGTCGACGCGGGCATCTCCTTCGTCGCGCTCCCGTACTCGACCGTGACCGCGCTCGCGTTTCCGTCGATGGGTTGGGGCGGCGTCGTCGCGCTCGCGTTCACCGGCGTCGTCGCGAATCACATCGCGCGCAAGCTCGCGCTCACGCGCTCGAAGACGAACGACCTCCTGCAGCGCCTCGCCTCGCTGACGAACATCGGCAAGACGATCTCGCTGCGCTTCACGACCGACGAGCTGCTGCTCGCGATCTACACCGAATGCAAGACGGTCATCGACTGCTCGCTGTTCAGCATCGCGTTGCTCAACGAAGCGTCGAACGAGCTCTCGTTCGAGCTCGACATCCATGAAGGCACGCTCCTGCCGAAAGAGCGCATTCCGGTCGGCGAAGGGTTGAACTCCTGGGTCGTCAAACATCACCAGCCCCTCCTCCTCGGCAGCACGGCGGAGGAACGGCGCTTCGGCGTGAAGTCGGTCGCCGACACGAAGCCGACGGAGTCGTGGCTCGGCGTGCCGATGATCGCGCGCGACCGCGTCATCGGCGTGATCTCGGTCGAGAGCTACAAGAAGAACGCGTTCACCGCGGACGATCTGATCCTCGTCACCGCGATCGCGAATCAGGCCGCGGTGGCGATCGAGAACGCGAACCTCTATCGCGATCTCGAGGGACTCACGTTCGCGCTCGAACAGCGCGTGATGGAGCGGACGAACGAGCTGCGCGAGACGAACCTGCGTCTGATGGCCGCGGACCGCTCGAAGAACCAGTTCCTCGCCAACATGTCGCACGAGCTGCGGACGCCCCTCAACTCGATCATCGGCTTCTCCAGCGTTCTCCTCGAGGCGACGCGCGGCGTGCTCCAGCCGCGCCTGCACCGCTTCCTCGAAAACATCCACACCGCGGGCAATCACCTGCTCGAGCTGATCAACGACATCCTCGACCTCTCGAAGATCGAGGCCGGCAAGATGGAGCTGCGCACGGATCAATTCGATCTGCGCGACACGATCGCCGCGGTCGAGCGCGTGATGAAAGGATTTGCGTCCGAGGCGAAGGTGCAGATCCTGCCGAAGGTGGATGAGACGCTGCCGAAAGTGCGCCTCGACGAAGGCCGCCTCAAGCAGATCCTCTTCAACCTCCTCTCGAATGCGGTCAAGTTCTCGCCGCAGGGCGGCGTCGTCGCCATCCGCTGCGATCACGTGGCCGCGCAGGACTCGCCGATCGGCTTCGACACCGTGCGCATCGACGTCGTCGACCAGGGCGTCGGCATCCCGAGCGACGAACTGCAGCGCATCTTCGTTGAGTTCTACCAGACCGAAGACGGCCGCCGCGCCCGCAAAGGCGGCACCGGCCTCGGACTCTCCCTCACGCGCAACTTCGTCGAGCTGCACTACGGCCGCATCGAGGTGAAGTCGAAGCCCGGCGAGGGCTCGACGTTCACGCTCTATCTGCCCGTCGACTACTCCGAAGTCGCGGGCGGCGCGGTGCACGCGGTGGCAAACGTCAACTGAGCGCTTATAATCCGCGCCCCATCTCACGAAACGTAAAGGAAACCGATGTCGAATCGTACGTTCACCATCATCAAGCCGGACTCGGTGCGCAAGCGCAACTTCGGAAAGATCATCAGCCGTATCGAGGCCGAAGGCTTCGAGGTCCTCGGCCTCAAGAAAGTGGCTCTCGGCCGCGCGCAGGCGGAGCGCTTCTACGCCGTCCATCGCGAGCGCCCGTTCTTCGGCGGACTCGTCGACTACATGACGTCCGGTCCCGTCTACGTCGCGGCGCTGCAGCGCGACAACGCGGTCGCCGAGCTGCGCAAGCTCATGGGCGCGACCGATCCCGCGAAGGCGGACGCCGGCACGATCCGCAAAGAGTTCGGCGAGTCGATCGAGCAGAACGCGATCCACGGCTCGGACTCGGATGAGAACGCCTCGATCGAGATCGCGTTCTTCTTCGCCCAATCCGAGCTCGTCTAGCCGGCACGGCCGGCTGCGTCGCTGGCCATAGGCGGGCCGCACGTGCGGCAACTCCGTGGGCTTCCCCCGCGCGAACCGAACTGATGTAGAAACGTTCACCAACGCCGCGGCGGAGGCGTTCGTATCATTGCCTGATGCGACGCTCCGCCGCGCTGTTCCTCGCCTGCCTTCTCCTCGCCCCCGTCCTCCACGCCGCGCGCTGGCAGTCTCATGGTCCCGCCGGCGGAACGGTCTTCGCGCTCGCCGCCGCGCCTTCTGACGCGCGCGTCATTTACTTCACGTCGACGGGCGGCATGTTCCGCAGCGGCGACGGTGGCGCGACGTGGACGAACATCACCGGGACGCTGACCGCGCCGCGCATGTTCACCATCGACGCACACGATCCGAACGTCGTGTACGCCGCCGATGCGAACAGCATCGTCAAGACGCGCGACGGCGGCGCGACCTGGACGCGCACCGGCGCGAGCTTCGCCGATCTCTCCGCAATCGCGATCGATCCGCGCGACTCCAACGTCGTCTACGTGGGCGTGTCGTGCGGCGTCTTCTTCGCGAAGCCCCGCGATCCCGTGACGCAGTCGCTCGAATCGGCGGGCGTGTACAAGTCGACGGACGGCGGCATCACCTTCACCTCCGTACGCAACGGTCTGAAAGGCTTTCAGCGCTGCGTCACCGGACTCACGACCGATCCGCTGCAGCCCGACACGCTGTACTCGACGCCGCAATACTCCGATGACGGCTACGCGCGCAGCGACGACGGCGGCCGCACCTGGACGACGGCGAAACTGCTTCCCAGCCGCGACGTGATCATCGACCCGCGCGACGCGCAGCGCCGCTACGGCAGCAGCCAGGGCACGCTCGTCGCGAGCGCGGACGGCGGCGTCACGTGGACATACGCGACTCCCGCGGTCCTCGACGGCGCGCCGCTCACGTTTCTCGGCGCCGCGTCGCTCACGCTCGACCCGAGCGTCGCGCGTCTCTTCATCGCAGGCTCGCAGGGCGTGTATCGCAGCGGCGACGGCGGCCGCACCGTGCTCTCGCTCCCCGGTCCCGCGCGCGAGTCGACGAGCGGACTCGCATTCGACGTCGCGACCGGCACGCTCACCATCGGCACGGCGACTGGCGTGTATCAGAGCCGCGGCTTTCCGTGGACCGACTGGTCGCTGCTGAAGACCGGCGATCAATCGGTGTCGATGATCGACCTCGCGCCGAGCCGCCGCGACGCGTCGACGATGTACGCCGTGTCGTTCTATCGCGCCCACGTCACCCGCGACCACGGCCTGACCTGGTCCTTCCTCGGCAATCCCCTGCCGGTCGCGAATCGCCTGACGCCGGTGATCACCGGCATCGCCGTCGACGTCGCGGACAACGTGTACGTCGCCGCGACGGACGGCTCATCCCGCAGGTTGTTCAAGCTCGCGGCGGGTGCGCAGGACTGGGTCGAGCTCACGCCGCCGCTTCCTGACTTCCAGCGCATGATCGCGGATCCCGGCACGGCGGGCGTGCTCTATCTCACGCGCCAGCTCACGCCGGCGTACATGGCCACGCGCGACGGCGGCGCGACCTGGAACTATCACTTCTCCGCCGAGCAATACGGCGGCGCGACGTCGCTGGCGATCGATCCGCGCGACGGCGCAGTCTTCTACTCGGGGACGTACGACGGCTTGTTCAAGAGCCGCAACGGCGGCTTCACGTGGGAGCCGGCGAAGCTGCGCTTCCCCATCGTCGACGTGCAGATCTCGCCCGCGGATCCGAACACGATCTACGCGCTCGAACAGCCGCGCGGCGGTGACTTCAACAGCCGCGTGCACATCAGCCGCGACGGCGGCGAGACCTGGACCGCCCGCCTCTACCTCGGCAGCATCTCATCGATGACGCCCGACCCGCGCAACGCCACGACGGTCGTCGTCTCGACGTTCGCCGGCGACGTCCTGCGCAGCCGCGACGGCGGCACGACCTGGCAGTCGATCGCGAACGGATTGCCGAGGAGCTTGATGAGGGTGGCGTACAGCCGGGATGGCGAGGTGCTGCACGCGGCGATCCGCGACCACGGCATGTGGGAGCTCGACGAAACGCCGCGGCGGCGCGCGATCACTCCGCGATGATGATCGCGGAGAGTCCGTGCGACTCGAGCGACTCGCGCGCGGCGACGGCGAGGTCGCGCGTGGCGAACGGTCCGATGCGCACGCGGAACAGCGCGCCGTGGTCCACCCACGCGCGCTGACCGATCGACGTCAGCCGCTCCTGCAGCAGCTTCGCGTTCTCTTCGACCGCGAACGCGCCGACTTGCACGATGAACTCTTTCTGCGCCGAGGAGGAACGCGGTCGCGAAGGCGCCTGCGCAGGTGCAGGCGTTGCGGTTGCGCGCTTCTCGCCCGTCGGCACATCCGCGATCGTGCGTCCGTCATCGGCGACTTGCTTACGCGTCACGACGTCGCCACGTTGCGTCTCGACATCGACGCGCTCGACGACAGCAGGCAGCGGAAAGTCGACCGCGGGAGCCTCGGGTGTTGTCGTTGACGTTGACGCGGCCGCAGGTGCGGGCGCAGGCGCGACTGCCGGCGCCTCGGCGATCGTGACGTCGAATGCGGCGGGTGCCTCGCGCTCGCCGCTGCCGAGCTTCACGACTTTCAAATCGACATCGCCCACTCCTGCTTCGACGAGCCCGATCTTCTGCGCGGCCGCGTACGACAGATCGATGATGCGGTTCGCGATATACGGCCCGCGATCGTTCACGCGCACCCACACGCTGCGCCCCGTCTTCGGATTCGTCACCTCGAGAATCGTCCCGAACGGCAGCGTGCGATGCGCGGCCGTGAGCAGCGTCGGATCGAAGATCTCGCCGTTCGCCGTCGTGCGTCCCGCGAACTCCTCGCCGTACCAGCTCGCGATGCCGCGCAGCGACTCCGGGCCTTTCTCCGGCTGCGGCACCGTCGTCGCGCATCCGTACGCGAGCACGAGCAGCGCGGACAGCACGCCGATGCGCCGTCTCAAACGCGCACCTCGCCGACTTCATCGCGAATCTCATCGCGCTCCGCGGCGAGAACCGGATCGACGTCTTCGATGAGAAAGCGCTCCGTCTGCTGCCGCGCCAATCCCGTGTAGTCCTCGGGACTCGCAAGCCGCGCGAGCGACTCGCGATCGATGCCGAACAACGCGTCGCCCGCGATGCGGTCGAAGAGATCGTTCTCCGCCGCGCCGCCTTTCAGCGCGTCCGCCGCGGCCTTCGCGTGGATGCGACTACGCTCGTGCAACACCTGCCGGTCGCCGCCGCGCGCGACGCCCTCCATCATCACGTTCTCGGTCATGAGGAACGGCAGCTCGCGACGCACGTTCGCCGCGATGACGTCTTCGTGCACGACAAAGCCCGCGGCGATGTTGTCGTAGATCAGCGCGATCGCATCCGCAGCGAGGAACGCTTCCGGGATCGCGATGCGGCGATTCGCGGAGTCGTCGAGCGTGCGCTCGAACCACTGCGTCGCCGCGGTGAGCGCGGGATTGAGCGCATTCACGATGAGATGCCGCGTCAGCGCGTCGATGCGTTCCGCGCGCATCGGGTTGCGCTTGTACGGCATCGCGGAGGAGCCGATCTGCTCTTCCTCGAATGGCTCTTCGATCTCGCGCAGATGCTGCAGGAGGCGCATGTCGTACGCGAACTTCGACGCCGACTGCGCGAACGACGACAGCGCGTTGATGACCTGCGAGTCGACCTTGCGCGAGTACGTCTGGCCGGACACGGGATAGACGCGGCGCAGTCCGACTTTCTCCGCGACGAGCTGCTCGAGCCGCCGCACTTTCGACTCGTCGCCGCCGAAGAGGTTGAGGAACGAGGCCTGCGTCCCGGTCGCGCCCTTGACGCCGAGGAGGGCGAGTTGGGCGGAGCGGAACTCGAGCTCGCGGTAGTCGAGCAGGAGATCGTGCAACCACAGCGTCGCGCGCTTGCCGACCGTCGTGAGCTGCGCGGGTTGAAAGTGCGTGAAGGCGAGCGTCGGCGTCGCGCGCGTGCGCCACGCGAAGTCGCGCAGCTTCGCCATCAGGTTGACGACGCGGCGGCGCACGATGCGCAGGCCTTCCGCGAGTTGGAGAATGTCGGTGTTGTCGGTGACGTACGCGGAGGTGGCGCCGAGGTGGATGATGCCTTTCGCACTGGGAGCTTGCAGGCCGAACGCGTGCACGTGCGCCATCACGTCGTGTCGCACCTCGCGCTCGCGCCGCTCCGCGTCTTCGTAGTTGATCGGCTCGGCGTTGGCCTTGAGCTCCGCGATCTGCGCGTCGGTGATCGGAAGCCCGAGCTCCTGCTCCGCCTCCGCGAGCGCGATCCACAGCCGCCGCCACGTCCGGAACTTGAAGTTGGAGGAGAAGAGGTACGACATCTCCCGCGACGCGTACCGCTCGGTCAGCGGGTTGGAGGCGCTGTCGTGCTTCACCAGAAGATTATATTCGCTACACTAGTCGCGATGCCGCCGTCCTCCGTCTCCGTTCACGAGTCGCGTCGCACGACGCAGGTCACGCTCAAGGCGGTGGTCTTGCTTGCGAGCGTCGTCTTCGTCGTGTTCGCGATCTCGTTCGTGTTCAGCGACCGCGGCCTGCCCGAGTTGCAGCACGCGCGCACGCGCGTCGCGGAGCTGCACGCGAACATCGCCCGCGTCGAGGCGAACAACGCGCGCCTCCGCGCGGAGATCGACAGCGTGAAGAAGTCTTCCTACGCCGTCGAGCGCATCGCCCGCGAAGACCTCGGCATGTCCAAAAAGGGCGAGACGGTGTACATGCTGAAGTAGTTACTTCGCTTCGAGCATCCTCGCGTAACCCTCGATCACTTCCGCCAAAACGACGATCTGCTCGTTGGCCTCGCGCCACTTCCGCTGCTCGATCGCCTCGCGCACCGCGGGAAACGTCTTCACGCCATATCCCGTGTACTGCCCCGGCGCGTAGACGTGATGGCGATACCACGGACGTCCGGCGAGACCTTCGTCGCGCGTCAACGCGCGCTCGAGCCGCATCGCGGTGCGATCGTCATGCGATGACTTCGCGTCGTACGCCTTCGCACTCTTCTCGAGATGCGCGATCGCGTTCTGCAGCGGCGCGAGCTCGAGATGCGGCACCGTGTCGAGCATCTTCGGCGCCGCGAACGGCTTCGTCGGATCGGACGCGAGCTCGAGCTCGCGGATCTGCGCGTTGCGCTCCTCGGTCTCGTCGCGCATGCGATCGGCGAGCTCCGTGATCTCGGTGAGATAACGCGACGCGGTCGCGGCGAGCGTCGATGCCTCGAACGGAAGAAAGTCGGCGTTGCCGAGGCGGAGCATCATGCGGCCGGTGGTCTTCGCCTGCGTGATTCCGTAGTCGAAGTTCGGATCGACGAAGCGCGTGTAGTGATCGAACGAGTCGTACATCGAGTGATACACGCCGTACTCGCCCTCGCCGCTGTAGCCGACGTCGAGCGATGCGATGCCGGCGTGCTGCAGAAATGGCGTGAAGTCGGAGCCGGAGCCGAGGGGATCGAGACGCCATGGAGAGCGCGTGCGCGCGGCCTTGCGTTCGTCCGCGCTGGTCTCGGAGTCCGTGACGTACACGGCGCGCATGCGGTCGAGCACCGGCACATGTCGCTCCGGATCCTCGACGTCCCTCGCCACCTCGGTCACGAAGCGCTCGAGCGTGTGCGATCCGCCGGCGCTCAGAAAGCCGCGGCCGTTGGAGTCGGAGTTGATGTAGACCGCCGCGTGCTCGTGCAGCTCGTCGAGATGCGTCTCCACCCATTCCGTCGAGCCGAGGAGTCCCTGCTCTTCGCCGTCCCAGGCGCAGTAAATGAGCGTGCGCCGCGGACGCGTTCCGCTCTTCGCGAGCTCGCCGATTGCGCGCGCCTCTTCGAGAATCGCCACCTGTCCGCTGAGCGGATCGTTCGCGCCGTGCACCCACGCGTCGAAGTGATTGCCGCGCACGATCCACTGATCGGCGAGGTCGGTGCCGCGTAGCCGCGCGATGACGTCGTACGCCGGCACGATGTTCCAGTTGAACTCGAGGCGCAGATGCACGCGCGCCGGACCGGGTCCGAGGTGATAGGTGATGGGGAGCGCGCCGCGCCATTGCTCGGGCGCGACCGGACCGGCGAGCGCGCGCAGGAGCGGCTGCGCGTCGCCGTAGGAGATCGGCAGCACCGGGATCTTCATCAGCGTCTTCGCGTCCTTGCGATCGAGACGCTTCGCGTTTGCCGTCGCGCCGACGCCCGGCGTCAGCGGGTCACCCGAGTAGATCGGCATGTCCGCGACGGAGCCGCGCTGCGCGCTGCCCTCGCTGCGATACGCGCCCTTCGGATAGACGTCGCCGAGGAAGTAGCCGTCGTCGCGGGGATCGGAGTAGATGATGCAGCCGATCGCGCCATGCTCCGCCGCGACCTTCGGCTTGATGCCGCGCCACGAGCCGCCGTAACGCGCGATGACGATCTTGCCGCGCACGTCGATGCCGTTGCGCTCGAGCACTTCGTAGTCGCGCGGCACGCCGTAGTTGACGTACACGAGCTCGCCCGTGACGTCGCCGTCTGCGGAGTACGCGTTGAACGGCGGAAGGATCTCGCTGGTCTGATTCGACGTCGCATCCTCCGCGAGCGGCGGCTCGACGAGCTTCGCCGTGAACCGCTCCGGCGCGACGAGCTCCAACACGCGCACCTTCGGCGTCGGGAACAACACATCGAACCGCTCGAGCTGCGTCTCATACCCCCACGTCTTGAACAGCGACGCGATGAACTCCGCGTTCTCCTTGTCATACGCCGACCCGAGGTGATGCGGATGCGCGGACATACGCTTCATCCAAGCGCGCAAATTCGCACGATCCAACTTCGCATCGAACTGCCGCTCCAACGCATGCTCCCTCGCCGCATCCGCAAAGCCGAAGATAGGCGGGGGTGTTGTGTCGGCGGCGAGGAGGGGGAAGGCGAGGAGAAGAAAGGCAGCGATCACGCGGCGCATGAGCGCGGATTCTATGCGCTGCGCGTTCCGATCGCGGCGCGCCGGCTTTCGTCGTGTTCTTTCTCGACGAGCCGGAGCGCGTAAAGGATGCACGCTTGAATGTCTTCGAGCTCGAGCCAGTCGTAGAAATCGAGGAGCGTTTGCGGCGAGTCTCCCGCGCTCATCATGCCGAGAATGTGCTCGACGGCCATGCGATGGCCGCGAATGATCGGCTTGCCGCCGTAGATCTCCGGGTTGCGCGTGATGCGACTCAGGAGAACAGCATCCGCCGCAGGATCGGCATCGCGCATCGTGTGATCTTACGCCCGCCGCCGGCCGAGGCGGCCGGCGCTACACAGAAGCGTGCATCCGCGCGGCTTGAACCCAC
>DATELS010000195.1:0-4212 GCA_035276365.1 Thermoanaerobaculia bacterium | reverse complement strand
GACAAAGTCAGCCTGACCGCGCCGTTCGCGCACATCCTCCGCGCGTCGAAAACCACGCGCGTGCCGATCGCACTCGTCTTCGTCTTCTTCTGCGCGACCTTCGTCGCGCTCACGAATCTCGCCGCTGCGTTCTCCATCGGTGAGTGGCTCGCGACGGCAATCGGCGGCTTCGACGCGCCGCGCTGGCAGCTCCTGTTCAGCGGTCAGAATCGCCGCTTCATCCTCATGCTCTTCGCCGGCGCGATCCTCATCGTCGAGCCCTTCTGGATTGCCGCGCAGGTCGTGTTCGTGCGCAAGGCAGGCGCGGAGGAAAGCGGCGACGATCTCAAGGCGTGGTTCGAGGAGCTGCGCAAAGCGTCATGAAACGCGCGCTCGTCTTCCTCGCGCTGCTCGCACTCGCACACGTTGCGTACGCGGCGACGCTGCAGGAGTATGCCGGCGCGCTCGCGCACATGCGCGCGCTGCTCGTCGCGCATCAGATCGACGACGCGAAGCTCGAGGCCGACAACTGGCGGAACAAGGAGATCGTCTGGAGTGGCGGCCGCATTCACTCGGACGACTCGCTCCTCGCCGCGATCGCGAACACGAAGCACGGCGACCGCCAGCTTCTCCTGCGCATCGACACGACGCTCGCCGAGCTGCGCGCGTCCGGCGCGATGCAGAACGCGCGTGTGGATCCCAAGCTGTTGCAACGCGTCGCCGCGGAGCAGAACGTGCCCGAGCTCGCGCCGGGCGGCGAGGTGAAGACGAAGCTCGACGCCGAGATCCCGCTGCTCGAGCGCATCGCGCAATCGATCGCCGACGCATGGGAGTGGCTCAGCGAGAAGATCCGCAAGTTCCTCGACTGGCTCATCGATCTCTTCCCGCGCACCGAGTTCCGCCGCCCTGGCGCGACCGCGGGCATGAGCAGCATCGTCTACGTCGTCGTCGGCGTGATCGTGCTGCTGCTCATCCTGCTCGCCTACTCCGTCGCGCGGCGCTCGAAAGCCGCGGCGCAAGTCGTCGAGACCAGCGCGCCGTTCGGATCGAAGCGCGACGAGGATCCGCTCTCGCGCGGCGCAACCGAATGGGAGCGCTACGCCGCGCAGCTCGCCGCCGCGGGACGCTATCGCGAGGCCATTCGCGCCTGGTATCACGCGGTGCTTGTCACCTGCTACTCCGCGGGCGTGCTGCACTTCCGCAAAGGGCGCACGAACTGGGAGTACGTGGCGATGCTCGCGCCTTCGCTGCCGTGGCGCGCGGAGATGATCGAGCTGACGCGACGCTTCGAGCGCGAGTGGTACGGTGCCGACGAGAGCAGCGCGGACGCGCTCGAAGACTGCGCGTCACGCGCACGCGCGATCCTCGAGGATGTGCACGAGCGAGGCGCGGCATGAGGCGCGTCGTTCCTCTCCTCCTCGCCGCGCTGTCGTTCGTACTCCTCGGCATCCTCTGGATCGTCACCGATCGCCGCGCCTCGCAGCGCGTCTACGACAGCTACTCCTCCGCGAACACATCCGAGTACGGCGTGTCGCTCGCCGCGGGCTATCTCGCCAAGCATCGCAAGGTGGCGATGCTCACCCGCTCGCTCGCGCGCACGCCGGTCGAGCGCAACGCGGTGATCTTCCGCATGGCCGACCGCATGCCGATCTTTTTCGATCCCGAGACGCTCGACGAAAAGGAGATCGGTCCGCCGAAGCCGAAGGAGCGCCCGCTGCTCAACGACGCGGAACAGGCGTTCGTACGCAACGGCGGACGCATGATCGTCGGCGTGCGCGCCGGACTCCTCTCCGCCGCCGAGATCGAGGAGACGACGATTCAGAAGGTCTTTCCGATCTGGCCCGCGGTGAAGGATCCGCAGCCGAAGATTCACGAGCGCGAGAAGCTGGACACGTTCACCGCGCTCTCGCCGCGCATGCTGGTGATTCTCGCATCGGCCACGCATCCGATCCTCGCCCGCGAGCGCATGGGCCGCGGCGAGGTGTTCGTGTTCTCCGCGCCGCAGGTGCTACAGAACGAGCAGCTCGCGACGGGGACGCATCTCGCGCTGCTCGCCGCGCTCGCGGGCGAAGGACGCCCGGTTTATTTCGACGAAGTTCCCCACGGGATCATCAGCGACGAAGGCGCTCTCGCGCTGATGAAGGACTGGAACCTGGGACCCTTCCTCGTACTGCTCGCCGCGTTCGCGCTCCTCGTGTTCTGGCGCGGCGGCCGCCGCATCGGTCCGCCGGACGAGGACTACCGCGAGACTCGCTCCGACGCCATCGACCTCGTCCACTCCCTCGGCGCCCTCTATCGCGACGTGACGAGCGACGCCGACGCCATCGCCCTCTACCACGACGCACTGACGCGCACCGTCGCCCACCAAACCGGCCTGCGCGGCGACGCCCTCCGCAAACGCGTCGACGAGCTCACCGGCAACCTCGTCGTCACGCGCGGAACAGGCGCGATGCCGCAGGGGGTGTTTGGGAGGCAGCTCGACATCTTGAACAACGCATTTATCGGAGTCACGAAAGTCTCAAAGTCTTCAAGTCGCAAAGTCTCAAAGGAGGCTCTTTGAGACTTTGCGACTTTGAGACTTTGCGACTGCTTCACGGAGGATTTTGAATGCAAACCATCCCCGAAATCGCCTCCCGCCTCACCGCCCTGCGCGGGCAACTCGACCGCGTGATCATGGGGCAGGAGCGCGTGAAGTCGCTCATCGTCACCTCGCTCCTCGCGGGCGGGCACATGTTGCTCGAAGGCGTGCCGGGCACGGGCAAGACGCTGCTCGCGCTCACGCTGGCGCGGCTCCTCGGCTGCCGCTTCCGCCGCATCCAATTCACGCCCGACCTCATGCCCTCCGATCTCCTCGGCGCGAACGTCTTCAATCAAAAGACGCAGGAGTTCTTCTTCCGGCCGGGACCGATCTTCACCGACATCCTCCTCGCCGACGAGATCAATCGCACGCCGCCGCGCACGCAGTCCGCGCTGCTCGAGTCGATGCAGGAGAACGCCGCGACGATCGACGGCGTGCGCTACGACATCTCGCCCGTCTTCACCGTCTTCGCGACGCAGAACCCGGTCGAGTTCGAAGGCACGTATCCATTGCCGGAGGCACAACGCGATCGCTTCCTGTTCAAGATCAACATCGACTTGCCCGAGGCGGAGGATGAGTCGCGGATGCTCGAAGAGTACGCGGCCGGACGGCGACTGCATGACGACGTCGTTGCGTCGCTGCAGCCCGTGCTCTCCGCGCAGGAGTTGCTCGAGGCGCGCAGAACCATCGCCAGCACCGTGCGCGTCGAGCCGCACATCATTCGGTACATTCAGGAGATCGTCGCGCGCACGCGGCGCGACGAGTCCGTGCAGATCGGCGCGGGACCGCGCGCCTCGCTCGCGCTGCTCGAAGCCAGCCGCGCCGCCGCCGCGCTGCAGGATCGCGACTTCATCACGCCCGACGACGTGAAGTCGCTCGTCGCGCCCGTCGTCGCGCATCGCATCACGCTGTCACCCGAGGCGGAGATGGAGGGGTTGGCGCTGGACGATCTGTTGAAGCGCGTGTTCGACGCCGTCGAAGTGCCGCGATAAATGCGCCCCGCCCCGCTCCTCATCCGCCTGACGGCCGTCGTCGCCGCGTCCGCGCTTCTCGTCGCGGTGCTGCCGGCGTTCGTCTGGATCAGCGGCGCCGCCGCGGTCGCATTACTGCTCGCGGCCATCGCCGAGGCGTGGATGCTGCGGCGCGTGACGTTCGATCTCGATCGTCAGGCGAAGCTCGCGCTGCCGCTCGACGAGCGCGAGACCATCACTATCAAGCTCACGACCACTGCGCCGCGCGCGTTGCGCGTCATCGCGCGGCAGCGCTGGCCGGAGATCGTCGAGCCGCGCTCCACCGTGCTCGAAGCGCTCGTGCGTCCCAGCGAACTGCTCGCGCTCGACTTCACCGCGCGCGGCATCGCCCGCGGCACCGCCTCCATCGATCCTCTCTCCCTCGGCGTCACGATGTTCGGCCTCATCGAGCGCATCGTCACCGTGGGCGACGCGACGACGGTGCACGTGCTGCCGAACCTGCGCGCGGTCGGGCGCATGCACAAGAAGCTCAACGAATTCGCGCTCCGCTCCCTTGGCGCCCGCACCGCGCCGCGCATCGGCAAAGGCCGCGACTTCGATCGCCTGCGCGACTGGGTGCGCGACGACGACTATCGCGACATCGCCTGGCGCGCGTCCGCGCGGCACGGACGGCTCATCGTCCGC